>NZ_JBFTPJ010000517.1:0-4212 GCF_056398445.1 Variovorax sp. 01T439_2 | reverse complement strand
CCAGCACCCAGAGCTGGCGCGTCATGTCGGCCGCGGGGCTCAGGAACTGCGGCAGGAACGCCACGAAGAACACGATGCCCTTGGGGTTGAGCGCCGTCACCAGGTAGGTGTTGGCGAACAGCCGCCAGCGCGAATCGGGCGCCGCGGGCGCCGCGATTTCAGTGCCGCCGATGCCGGCGCGCAGCAGCTTGATGCCGAGGTACAGCAGATACAGCCCGCCCACCCACTTCACCACCGTGAACCAGAACGCCGACGCGGCCAGCAGCGCGCCCAGGCCGAGCAGCGACACCACCAGCGCGGTGGAATCGCCGAGCGCCACCGCGGCCACCAGCGGCACGTTCGCGCGCCGGCCGTGCGACATGGAATAGCTGATCACCGTGAGGATGGTCGGTCCGGGAATGATCAGCAGCACGGACGATGCGGCGACGAAGGCGAGCCAGAGTTCGATCGGCATGGGTTCTCCAGAAATTGACGGTTGGCTGTCAGGTGCCGAAGCGCGCGGCCGACCTGGCCTTTGCGCGTTCGGCTTCGATGGCGCGGTCGCGCGGCTCGGCGGTGGTGACCAGCGAGCCGATCAGCCGTGCGGCGCTCGCGGACATCTCGTCGACCGCGCGCTCGAAGGCTTCCTGGTTGGCCTTGGAAGGCACGCTGAAGCCGCTGAGCTTGCGCACGAACTGCAGCGCGGCGGCGCGGATCTCCTGCTCGGTGGCGGGAGGCTCGAAGTTGTAGAGGGTCTTGATGCTTCTGCACATGGGGCGCTCTCCGGTTGCATGCAGTGGATGCTTCAGTCTAGCGAAGCAGCGCCATCGCGTGGGCGTCGTGGTAGATGCCGTCGACCAGGCTCGCGCGGCGCAGCAGGCCTTCGTGCTCGAAGCCGAAGCGCTCGTACAACGCCTTCGCATTCAGGTTGTCCGCGCGGACGGCAAGCTCGATGCGGGTGAGGCCGCGCGCCCATGACCTGTCGATGGCCGCCTGCAGCAGCTTGGCGCCGAGTCCGAGTCCGAGCCCGCGTGCCTCGGGCAGCAGCGCGATGCCGAGCAGGCCGATGTGGGCCCTCGAGTGGCCGAAGACCGGCGACACGTCGCACCAGCCCACGACCTTGCCGCTGCCATTCACCGCCACGAAATGGGGAAAGCCCGCCGCCAGCACGCTGCGGTAGAAGGCCTGCGATTGTTCCCAGGGCGGCGCCTGCATGAGCGCAAGGTACTTCCGTTCCCGCGCCACCACGTCGAGCGCCTGGTGCAGGCTTTCGAAGTGGTGCTCTTCGGTGGCGACGACGGAATGGTTCACTCGATCAGCCCGCGCTCGGCCGCCTGCGCCTGGTTCTCGAAGATCGCCATCGCGGTCTTCATGCGCCTGAAGCCGAGCTTCTCGTAGAAGGGCTCCTTGCCGGCCACCGCATAGAGAATGATCTTGCGGTGCCCGCGCGAGAGCTCCTGCAGCCGCGAGACGATCTGCCTGCCCAGGCCGGTGCCCTGGTGGCTCGGGTGCACCGCCACGTCGCAGATGTAGGAGCAGTCGAGCCCGTCGGCCATCGCGCGGCCCGCGCCGACGAGCCGGCCCGCGTCGAACACCAGGCACTTGAACATGCTGTTGCCGAACACGAGCTTCAGGCCGCCCGGCTGCTTGTTGCCCAGCGGTGCGGCCTGGTAGAGCCGCGAGAGTTCGTCCCAGTCGAGGCCTTCGAGCGAATCGCGCCATTCGAGTGTCATGAGCCTGCCTTGCCGTTGCCGTGAATGTGCCCGCTACCCTGCAGCGTTCAACCGCAGGATGGCCTCCGCCACCGCGTCGATGCCCGCGTCCGTCAGGTCGGGCGCCGCCACCTGCTGGCGCAGCGGCCACTTCTCGAAATGGCGCGCCTGCGAGCGTTCGTAATGCGGATCGTAGTGAAGCGCCATCAGTTCGGCAAAGAGCTGCGGCAGGTTGCCCGCGAGCGCCCATTCCTGCCAGCGCTGCACCACGGCCTTGCCCTGCATTTCCTTGAGCCTGTCGAGCTGGCCCGCCAGCGCGGCGCGGTCGTCGCCCAGGTAGGCGTAGTCGCGCAGCAGGTAGTCGAGCCGCGCGGCCGCGTCGGCCTGCACCTCGATGCAGTCGGCCGCGCGCATGTGCGCGACCAGCGGGATGGGCACCGAGAGCCGGCCGATGCGCGCGCTTTCGCCTTCCACGTAGAGCGTGCGTGACACATCGAGCGCATCGAAGCAGGTGGCGATGCGCGTCTCGAACTGCTTTTGCGAGGGCTGCGGCACGCCGGGCAGGGCGCCCAGCAGCGAGCCCTTGTGGCTCGCGCAGTGCTCCAGGTCGAGCACCTGTTCGCCGCGCGCGGCCAGCGCCTGCAGGACGCGCGTCTTGGCACTGCCGGTGGCGCCGCAGATCACCTGGAGCCGGAGCCTGGGCACCGTGGCCTCGATCTGCGCCAGCACGTGCTGGCGATAGCTCTTGTAGCCGCCGGCGAGCTGCTGCGCGTCCCAGCCGACCAGGCGCAGCCAGGTCACCATCGAGCCGCTGCGCAAGCCCCCGCGCCAGCAATATACGAGCGGGCGCCAGTTGGCGGGCTGCTCGGCAAAGCGTTCGCGCAGGTGCCGCGCGAGGTTGGCGGCCACCATGGCGCCGCCCACGCGCCGCGCCTCGAAGGCGCCGGTCTGCTTGTAGATGGTGCCGACGATGCGGCGCTCCTCGTCGTCGAGCACCGGGCAGTTGATGGCGCCGGGAATGTGGTCGAGCGCGAATTCGGAGGGCGAGCGCGCGTCGATGAGGGTGTCGAAGCGGTGCAGGTCGGCCACGCGCGTGGGCTGGTGGCGCGGGTTGTATACGGTCATGGCCTGGTGCGGTTGGAGGAAGGAGCGGACAACCTTCGATTGTAGAAACCCGGCCAGAATGCAGGGCAGGGGAGACACTGTCGTCTTCGGCTGCCAACGGCGGAGGTCGCATGATGCGCACATCGGTTCTGTTCTTTCCGGTCTTCTTCTTCGGCGCGGCCGCCGCGGCCATGGGTGCGCAGGCGGCCGAGGTGGTGCGCTGCACCGATGCGGGCGGAGGCATCGTCTACACCGACGGCCCTTGCCCCGCCGGCAGCCGGCTCTCGCGCCAGGTGCCCATCACCGAACCGCTGACCGTGACGCCGTCCGCTTCCCCCGAAGAAGCGCGCCGGCCGGCATACACGCCGCCGCCACCACCGCCGCCGCCCGCGGCCAGCAACGCGCCGCAGGGCCCGGCCATCATTCCGCGCAACGTCGGCGAGCCGCAGCGCCCCGCGCCCGAATCGCCGCCGGTCTATAGCTGGGGTCCCGACCCGTACTACGACCCCGGCCGCCCGATTGTTCGCCCGCCACGGCCTCCGCGCCCGCAGGATCCGGGACCGCCTCCGGGCCAGCGGCCCTGCCAGAACCTCGCGGGCATCAAGCGCAACAACTGCTGAATCGACGCAGCCGATGCAACTCCTCCACTGGACCGTGTACTGCGACGGCAGCGCGATGCCGAACCCCGGCCGCATGGGCGCCGGCGCGGTCATCACCGAGCCCGACGGCACCCGCCACACCCTCTCGCTGGCCAGCCATGCGACGGGCTGCAACAACGAAGCCGAACTCAGGGCGCTGACCCTCGCGCTCGAGGACCTCAAGGCCAGGGGCGCGACCGCGGTGCAGGCCTATACCGACAACAGCATCCTCGTCGAGCAGCTCGGCACGCCCGGCGCCCGGCCGATCGCGCGCATGGCCGGGTTGTTCGAGGATGCCCGCGCCTTGCTCGGTTCGTTCGAGGAGGCCAGCCTGCATTGGGTGCCGCGGCACCGCAACTACGAGGCCGATGCGCTCGCGCGCGCCTCGCTGGGCTTTGGTCCCAAGCCGGCGGCCCGCATGGCGAAGAAGAAGACGCAGAAGACGCGGCGGTAGGTGCGGCCCGGGGGCGCGGGGCAGAGGCCATATCATCCGCGGCATGACCGAAGCCAATTCTCTTCCCCCTCTTCCCGACCACCTGTCCACCGACCCGCGCAGCCCCCACCACGTGCCGGCCGTCTTCGAGCACGACATCGGCATCCGCTTCAACGACAAGGAACGCCTCGACGTGGAGGAATACTGCATCAGCGAAGGCTGGATCAAGGTGCCCGCGGGCAAGACGGTGGACCGCAAGGGCAAGCCGCTGCTGCTCAAGCTCAAGGGCAGGGTCGAGGCGTTCTACCTGCTGCTCAAGCTCAAGGGCAGGGTCGAGGCGTTCTAC
>NZ_JBFTPJ010000516.1:0-4214 GCF_056398445.1 Variovorax sp. 01T439_2 | reverse complement strand
CATGGCGCTCGCGCAGCTTCTGGTACTCGCGCATGCCCGAGGCGAAGATGCGCTCCATGGGGCCGGCGAACTTGGCGTTCTGCGCGGCCGAGGCGAACAGCTCGTTCAGGCTGGTGCCCGACCAGAACTCGCGCTCGAAGTCGTCGTTGAGCGCGCGCATGCGGCGCAGCGCGAAGTACTTGCGGATGATCGCGGCCCAGCTGGCGATCGAGACGATCACGAGCAGCAGCACGACCAGTTGCACCACGAAGCTCGCATGGAGCAGGAGATTGATGATGGAGAGGTCTTGGTTCATGGCTTGAAAGGTTGAGTCATGGAGCCGCCGCAGCGCTCGAGGGTTCCCGCAACTTGGGCCGGTATGCGCGCAGGACGCAATGTGGAGGCATCCACCCAGCCGATGCGGATCGTGCCTTCGCACAGCAGGACGGGTGCCGCGGCTCCCGTTCGTTCTTGCTCTGTTTTTGATAGCACCTGTTGACCGATTATCAACGACGCCGTGCCCAGTTGTCGGAGATCGGCTGTAACCAGCAGTTCGTCGTCGAGTCGGGAGGGGCGATGGTATTTGAGCTGCGTTTCGCTCACCACGAACTGGCCGCCGGTTTCCTCGCGCAGCTTTCGCTGCTCGATGCCCAGCGAGCGCAGCCATTCGGTGCGCCCGCGCTCCATGAACTTGAGGTAGTTGGCATAGAACACGATGCCGCCGGCGTCGGTGTCTTCCCAGTAGACGCGGATCGGAAACGCGTAGCTCATCGGGCGGGGTTCGCGATCATCGCGCGCAGGCGCTCGACCGATTCCTGCAGGTGCGCCATCGAGCTGGCGGTGGAGAAGCGCACGAACCGGCTGGTCTCGGCCGTGCCGAAATCGCGGCCCGGCGTCACGGCCACATGGGCGCGCTTCATGGTTTCGAAGGCGAAGTCCCAGCTGCCCGAGATGCCCAGCTTCTCGGCGACCGCGGTGCAGTCGGCCCAGGCGTAGAAGGCGCCATCGGGCACCACCGGCACGTTCAGGCCCAGCGCATTCAACTGCGGAATGAACCAGTCGCGGCGCGCCTTGAACTCGGCGCGGCGGCGCTCGTATTCGGCAATGCTCTCGGCCTCGAAGCAGGCCAGCGCGGCGTACTGCGACACGGTGCTCRCGCAGATGAAGAGGTTCTGCGCCAGCCGCTCGACCACCGGCACCAGCGCCTCGGGCACCACCAGCCAGCCCAGGCGCCAGCCGGTCATGTTGAAGTACTTGCTGAAGCTGTTGATGCTGATGACGTTGTCGTCGATGGCCAATGCCGTCTGCCCGAAGGCATCGTCGTGCGAAAGGCCCAGGTAGATCTCGTCGATCAGCGTGATGCCGCCGCGCTGCGACACCACCTCGTGGATGCGGCGCAGTTCATCGGGCGCGATCGAGGTGCCGGTCGGGTTGGAGGGCGAGGCGAGCAGCACGCCGCGCGTCTTCTCGGTCCAGGCGGCCTCGACCTTGGCGGCCGTGAGCTGGAAGCGCTCTTCGGCGGTGGTGGGCACCAGCACGGCCTTGCCGTCTGCGGCGCTCACGAAGTGGCGGTTGCAGGGATAGCTGGGGTCGGGCAGAAGGATCTCGTCGCCGGATTCGATCAGCGCCAGGCAGGCCAGCTGCAGCGCAGCCGAAGCCCCCGCGGTCACCACGATGCGGCGCGCCGGCACGTCGACGCCGAAGCGCTGTGCGTACCAGCCGCTGATGCGCTCGCGCAGCAGCTCCAGGCCGGTGGCCTGGGTGTACTGCGTGGCGCCGGCACGCACGGCGCGCGCGGCGGCTTCCTGCACCAGCGGCGGGGCGGTGAAGTCGGGCTCGCCGATGTTCAGGAAGATCATCGGCCGGTCGGTGTGGGCCACCTCGCGTGCGAGCACGCCGGCGGCCTTGGCCACCTCCATCACATAGAAGGGTTCGATGCGCTGCGCGCGCGCCGAAATTCTCACGCTCTGGCCTTGCCCGAGGCCCGGTCGGCCTCGACCTCGGCGGCGCGCAATTGCGGCGCCAGGCCGTTGAGCACGGCGTTCACGTACTTGTGGCCGTCGGTGCCGCCGAATTCCTTGGCAAGCTCGATGCACTCGTTGAGCACCACGCGCCATGGCACGTCCAGGCAGTGCTGGAACTCGTACACGCCGATCCACATCACGGCATGCTCGATCGGCGATATTTCTTCGAACTTGCGGTCCAGCAGCGGGCGGATCAGTGCGTCGAGCTGCTCGGCGCCTTCGATCGAGCCGTGCAGCAGCGCGTCGTAGTGCGCGGCGTCGGCCTTGTGGAAGCCCGCGAGGTCGCGCGTGAAGTGGTCGATCTCGGTCGGGTCGTTGCGGCCCACCAGGTGCTGGTAGAGCGCCTGCAGCGCGAACTCGCGCGCGCGGCTGCGGTTCGATTTGGCCGAGGCCTTGCGCGCGCCGGTGCTGGTGAGGCCGGTGCGCACTTGCCGCGCCGGGCGCGGCTTGGCGCCGGCTGCCTTGTTGTCGTTGTTGTCTTCGGTCATGTGAGGGAGGCCAGCAGCCGCGCCATCTCGACAGCCACCTGGGCCGCGTCGCGGCCCTTGTCGGTCTGCCGGGCAATGGCTTGTTCGAGGTTTTCGGTCGTGAGGATCGCGTTGGCGATGGGAAGGCGATGGTCGAGCGCCACGCGGCTCACGCTCGCGCCCGATTCGTTGGCCACCAGTTCGAAGTGGTAGGTCTCGCCGCGGATGATGCAGCCCAGCGCCACCAGCGCGTGGTAGCCGCCGCGCACGGCCATGGCCTGCAGCGCGATCGGCACTTCGAGCGCGCCGGGAACCTGCACATGGTGGACGTCCTCCGCGGCGACGCCCAGCTTCTCGAGCTCGGCCAGGCAGGCGGCGGCGAGCGCATCGGTGATGTCGGCGTTGAAGCGCGCCTGCACGATGCCGATGCGCAGGCCTTTTCCGTCGAGCGGCGTGTTGTGGTCAGCGCCCTTGTTTGCACCTTGCATGGTGGTCAGTCTTTCGTGAGGTAGCCGGCAATTTCGAGGCCGTAGCCCGCGGCCATGCTCGGCATGCGGCGGGGCGTGCCGAGCAGGTTCATCTTGTGCACGCCGCATTCGCGCAGGATCTGCGCGCCGATGCCATAGCTGCGCAGGTCCATGCGGCCGCGCTCGGGTGCTTGCGCGGGGCGCGCGGTGCCGTCGAATTGCGCGAGCAGCTCGCCGGCCGTTTCGCCGCAATTGAGCAGCACGGCCACGCCCTTGCCCTCGTTCGCGATGTGCGCGAGGCTGGCGTCCAGGCTCCACGAGTGCAGGGAGCGGTTGATTTCGAGTGCGTCGAGCACCGAGAGCGGCTCGTGCACGCGCACCGACACCGTGTCGTGGGGCGCCCACTTGCCGCGCACCAGCGCCAGGTGCACGCCGCGGCTCGGCTTGTCGGTGAAGGCATGGGCGGTGAAGCTGCCCCAGGCGGTCTGGATCTCGCGGCAGCCGACCTTCTCGACCAGCGATTCGGTGCGGCTGCGGTGCTCGATGAGCGCGGCAATGGTGCCGATCTTCAGGCCATGCTCGGCCGCAAAGAGCTGCAGGTCGGGCAGGCGCGCCATGGTGCCGTCCTCGTTCATCACCTCGCAGATCACCGAGGCGGGCGAGCAGCCGGCCATCGCGGCCAGGTCGCAGCCGGCTTCGGTATGGCCGGCGCGCATCAGCACGCCGCCGTCCACCGCCTGCAGCGGAAAGATGTGGCCGGGCTGCACCAGGTCGCTGGCCACGGCATTGCGCGCCACGGCCGCCTGCACGGTGCGGGCGCGGTCGGCGGCCGAGATGCCGGTGGTCACGCCTTCGGCCGCCTCGATGGACACGGTGAAGGCCGTCGAATGCTTGGCGCCGTTGCGCGACACCATCGGCGGCAGCTGCAGCCGCTCGCACATCTCGCGCGAGAGCGTGAGGCAGATCAGCCCGCGCGCATGGCGCGCCATGAAGTTGATGGCCTCGGGCGTGATGTGGTCGGCCGCAATGACGATGTCGCCTTCGTTCTCGCGGTCTTCCTCGTCCACCAGGATCACCATGCGACCGGCGGCGAGCTCGGCCACGATCTCCTCGACCGAGGAAATCGGCGCGGGCGCCCGCGTGCCGCGGGGAGTGCCGATGGGCGTGACGGAAGCGTTCATTCGGCGGTGTCCTTGGAATACGTGGAAGGAGTCGGCACCAGGACGCCGGCCTGGAGCATGCGCTCCACGTAGCGCGCCACGGTGTCGATTTCGAGT
>NZ_JBFTPJ010000515.1:0-4220 GCF_056398445.1 Variovorax sp. 01T439_2 | reverse complement strand
CAGGTAGCCTTGCTGCGCGGCGTTCGGGTCGGCCACGAAGGGCTGGATGTTGAAGGTGTAGGGGCGCGTCTGTTCGTCCTTGAGGCCGAACCTGGCCTTGAGCCAGGGCCAGTAGCCGCGGTTGGCCTGCGCGCCGATCAGCAGCGTCTTGCCCTTGAGGTCCTCGAACTTCTTGACGTCGTCGTGCGCGATCAGCACCTGCGGGTCCTTCTGGAAGAAGGCCGCCACGTTGACCACCGGCACGCCGCCTTCGCGCACCTGCATCATCTGGATGTCGCTCGAACCCATGATGCAGTCGGCCTGGCCCGCGGCCATCATCTGCGTGATGTTGACCTGCGGACCGCCCATCTTGATGGTCACGTCCAGGCCGTGCTTCTTGTAGATGCCCAGCGCCACCGCCTGGTAGAAGCCGCCATGCTCGGCCTGCGCATACCAGTTGGTCATGTAGGTGAACTTGTCTTGCGCCTGGGCCGGTGCGGCAGCGGCGAACAGTGCGAGCGCGGCGGCGCCGGCCATGGAAAGAGCGAAGGAGCGCATGGTGGGAACCTCTCGAAGGCTGGTGAAGGAAGGGTTGGAAAAAAAGCGATGAAGCGGATGCAAGTAGCGCGCCTCAGGCGGCCTCGAAGGACTGCTGGATGAAGCCCTGCTGGTGGCCGCGCTCCCAGGTGGCTTCCTCGCGCACCACCCAGCGCAGCGCATGCAGCTCGGTCAATGCCTGCACCCAGCTGTCGGACAGCGTGTCCAGGATCTCCTGGCCCTGTTCGCGCGTGGCGCTGGTCGGGTCGCCGATCACGCCGCTCGGGCCGAAGTCGCGCGCGGTCCAGGCGCAGGCCGGGCGGCCATCGGCCGACAGCAGCTTGATCGGGAACGGCGGCGGAAAGTTGGCGGCGGCGCGCTCCATATGCACGGTGTCGGGCGCCAGCGCGAGCATCAGCGCGGTCTCGGAATGGCCGGCGTGCATCGAGAGCTTCTTTTCCTGCTCGCTGATCTGCCTGCTCGATGCGTTCGGCAGGCGCGACACGCCATGCGGCACMACCACGAAGTCGCCATGGCGCAGCCGCAGCTCGCGCGCCGCCATCTCCAGCACCTGCGGCTGGCCGCCATGGCCGTTGGCGAACAGCAGCTTGCGAAAGCCGGCGCGGTAGACCGACTCGCCGATCTCGGTCACGGTCGACAAGAGCGTGGTGCCGGTGAGCGTCATGGTGCCGGGAAAGTGCAGGTGCTCTTCCGACTTGCCGTAGGTGATGGTGGGCAGCGCGAAGGCGCGCACCTCGGCCGGCAGCTTCTCGAGCGCCTTGCCCATCACGCCCGAAGCGATCACGCTGTCGACCGAGCACGGCAGGTGCGGGCCGTGCTGCTCGATGGCGCCGCAGGGCAGCACGATGACGGTGTTCTCGCGGTCGGGCAGTGCCGCGATTTCGGTCCAGCTCAGGTAGGGCAGGAAGCGGTGGGGCGGGATGTAGCCGTGGAGCATGGGGTTCCTTTGTTCGTCAGCGGGGAAGGAAGGGCGCCGCGTCGCCATGCGTGACGCGGCCCTCGCGCAGCACCACGCGGGTGGCGCTGCGCGAAGGCCAGCCATGGCGGTCGGCCTGGGTGAACAGCACGAGGTCGGCCTTGGCGCCCACCAGCGTGGGCGCCGCCGTGGCGGGGGCGCGCTGCAGCCAGTCGCCGCGGCACAGCGCCTGCGACCAGTCGTCGAAGGGATCGGGCAGTTGGGCGACGAGCGCGGCCGTGCCCAGCGCCTCGACCGGGTCGAAGCTGCCGAGGCGGCAGAACGGGTCCTGCACGTTGTCGCTCGCAAACAGCAGCGGAATGCCGCGTTCGCGCGCTTCCTTCACCAGCGTGAGGCCGCGCAGGCGCGGCGTGCGGCCCGTCACCGCGTCCTGCAGCAGCAGGTTGGTGGCGGGCAGCGAGACGATGGTGATCGGCGCGCGTGCGACGGCATCGAGCGTGGCAAGGGCCTCCGCCTCGGGCTGCGCGGCCAGCGCACAGACGTGGCCGCAGACCACGCGGCCTTCGAAGCCGATCTCGCGCAGGATGCGTGCGGTGGTTTGCAGGCCGGCTGCCGCGGAATTCAGTTCTTCATCGACATGCAGGTCGACGTCGAGATCGCAGGCCTGCGCCGCCACCAGCAGGTTGCGCAGCGCGTTCTCGCTCCAGTTGGTGGAATGCACGAAGCCGCCAAGCAGCGCATGCGGCCCGGTGGCCTTCACCTGCCTGGCAAGCCGCAGGGCCTGCGCGGCGTCCTCGAACAGCGGCAGCTTGATGAGGCTGACCTGCTCCAGCCGTACCCTGCCGGCCCATTCCTGCGCGAGCTCGGCCATCACGGGC
This sequence comes from Variovorax sp. 01T439_2, assembly GCF_056398445.1. NCBI lineage: Bacteria > Pseudomonadati > Pseudomonadota > Betaproteobacteria > Burkholderiales > Comamonadaceae > Variovorax > Variovorax sp. 01T439_2. Next base: position 1,889 of record NZ_JBFTPJ010000515.1, on the reverse strand, counting down.
CAGGCCAGCGGCACCGTGTCGGGCTCCCACCAGTCGACATGCGTGCGCACATGCGTGGTGCCGCATTCCCAGGCCCACTGCAGGCCGCGCGCGGCGCGCTCGTGCACGTCGGCGGCGTTCCAGTGCACGCGGTCGGCCAGCATGGCGTCGATGGCGCCGAGCAGGCCGGGCTGCACCTTTTTCATGCGCGGCAGCGTGAAGGCCTTGTCCAGGTGCGTGTGGGCGTCGACGAAGCCCGGCAGCACCAGCGTGCCGGCCAGGTCCCATGCTTCGGGATGGGGCTCGTCCGGGCCGGAAGCGGGCCGCACCGACTGCACGCGGCCGGCCTCGAGCGCGATGCGCGCCAGCACCGGCACGCCGTCGCGCTCTGGCCAGCCGGCCGGCAGCAGCCAGCGCGGCAGGCGCGCATTACCGAGCAGCGCGGGCGCCTTCATGCGAAGCGCGCCATCGCGGCGCCGACCCGTGCCATGAAGCGCTTGAGCTGGGGCTCGGTCGCCACGTTCATGTGGTAGTGGGCGTGGTAGTCCACGCGGGCGCGGCGGCCCGTGAGCCGCAGCATGTAGCGCGTGACGATCTTGCGCGGCGGATCGCCCATGTACCAGGCCATCCAGCGCGGCCGCCCGTAGGTGACCACGGCGCTGATGCGCCTGATGTGCGTGAGCATCGGCTTCACGTTGGCCGGATCGCTGATGTCGAAGGCCACGCCGGGCATGAAGAGCCGGTCGAAGTAGCCCTTGAGCATCGCCGGCAGGCCGAAGCACCAGGTCGGAAAGCAGAACACGATGCCCTCGGCCCACAGCAGCCGCTCCACATAGGGCTTGAGCGGCAGCTGGTTGCCCGGCACCTCGTGGTAGCCGAGCCGCTCCTCGCGCGAGAGCACCGGGTTGAAGCCTTCGGCGTACAGATCGCAGTCGTCCACCTCGTGCCCGGCCGCGCGCAGGTTCTTCAGCACCTCCTGGTGCAGGGCGGCGTGGAAGCTGGTTTCGACCGGATGGCAGTAGACGACGAGCACGCGCATGAATTTGACCGCTTAATCAGAGCAAGTGGTCAGGTTATGCAAGCGACGTGCCAGTCCGGATGCACCGGAGTGGGGCTCGGGGGGGGGCCGTCATTGCTTCGGAGGACGCGGCGGCGGCGCCGATCGCCTATGTTTGCCGCCAGTGCGCACCGATGCGCAGGAGAGCCATATGCAACCGCGCCATGCACAGAGCATTTCTTCCGTCTACGAGAAGGTGATCGCGATGGCGCTCGTCGTGAACGCCGCGCTCTTCGCCGTCTACGTCATGCTGCCGCGCGCCCATGGCAAGGCGCCGCTCGACGAGGCGCAGTCCGAGGAAGTGCGGCGCATCGGCGCCGCGGCGGCCGGTGGCGGCGGCGGAGAAGACCTGCAGGCGGAATCGCGTACCCGGGTCATCGACACTGCCTTCGGCCCCACCGTCGAATTCAAGCCGTGCTGCGCAGCGGGCTCAAGGTGAGCCGACGCTACCTGGCCTTGCGCGGCCAGAGCCGCACCGCCAGCGCCGCGGCGGCCGTGGCGGTCGCCAGCCCGGTCACGCCGGCCCAGCCCCACTGCGCGAGCGCCAGCGCACCCAGCGCCGAGCCGGCCGCCATGCCGATGAACATGCTGGTGAACAGCACCGCGTTGAGCCGGCTGCGCGCACCGGGCTCGATGCCGTAGACGATGGTCTGGTGCGCGATCAGCGCCGCCTGCATGCCCAGGTCGAAGCCGACCGCGGCCAGCGCCAGCAGCCAGAGCTGCGCCTGCGGCGCCATCAGCGGTGCCAGGCCCATGGCCGCGAACGACAGCACCGCCAGCCCGGCGCCCAGCCGCGTCACCAGCTCGGGCCCGCGGCGGTCGGCCAGCCGGCCGGCCAGCGGCGCCGCCAGCG
>NZ_JBFTPJ010000514.1:0-4225 GCF_056398445.1 Variovorax sp. 01T439_2 | reverse complement strand
TCCTGGTAGGTGGTGAAGTCCTGCGCCATTGCCGTGGGACTGGTCTGGTTGCGCGGCACGATGCGCTCGACCAGCCCGCCCATGGTCTCGATGCCCAGCGACAGCGGGATCACGTCGAGCAGCAGCAGATCGCCCGCGCCGTTGTTGCCGGCCAGCTGGTTGGCCTGGATGGCGGCGCCGAGCGCCACGACCTCGTCGGGGTTCAGGTTGACGAGCGGCTCGCGGCCGAAGAATTCGGCGACGGCGCGGCGGATCTGCGGCATGCGGGTGGAGCCGCCGACCAGCACGATCCCTTGCAGGTCGTCGGGCTTGAGCTTCGCGTCGCGCAGCGCCTTGCGAACCGCCGCGATCGTGCGGTCGGTGAGCGGCTTGGTGGCGGCGTCGAATTGCGCGCGCGCCAGGTCGAAACGGGCGGCGCCGCCGGCAAGCTCGGCGTGGAACGCCACGGAATCGGCATCGGTCAGCGCCTCCTTGGCCGCACGGGCAGCCACCAGCACGGCGGCCTTGTCGGCGTCGCTGCCCACCTGCAGGCCGGTTTGCGCGAGCACGAAGTCGGCGAGCGCGTGGTCGTAGTCGTCGCCGCCCAGGGCCGAGTCGCCACCCGTGGCAATGACCTCGAACACGCCCTGCGTGAGCCGCAGGATCGAGATGTCGAAGGTGCCGCCGCCCAGGTCGTAGACGGCGTAGACGCCTTCGCTCGCGTTGTCCAGGCCGTAGGCGATGGCCGCGGCCGTGGGCTCGCTGATCAGGCGCAGCACGTTGAGGCCGGCAAGCTGCGCGGCGTCCTTGGTGGCCTGGCGCTGGCCTTCGTCGAAGTAGGCCGGCACGGTGATGACGGCGCCGTAGAGCTCGCCGTCGAAGGTGTCTTCGGCGCGGTAGCGCAAGGTGGCCAGGATCTCGGCGCTGATCTCCACCGGCGACTTGATGCCGGCAGCCGTCTCCACCTTGACCATGCCGCCCTCGTCCACCAGCCGGTACGACATCGACTCGCGGTTGGCGATGTCGGCCAGCCCGCGGCCCATGAGGCGCTTGACCGAGGTGATGGTGTTCGCGGCGTCCTGCGCGCGCGCGGCGAGCGCGTCGAAGCCGATCTGGCGCCGCTCGCGGTCGAGATAGCGCACGGCGGAAGGCAGGATCACGCGGCCCTGGTCGTCAGGCAGGCATTCGGCCACGCCATTGCGCACCGCGGCCACCAGCGAATGCGTGGTGCCCAGGTCGATGCCCACGGCAATGCGGCGCTGATGCGGATCGGGCGCCTGGCCGGGTTCGGAAATTTGAAGAAGAGCCATACCGGCTATTGTCCCAACTGATCGAATTTGGCTTCGACGTCCTGTCCGAAGCGCTCAATGAACATGAGGGCTCTCACCTGCTGCGCGGCGGCCGGGTAGTCGCCCTTCTCGTCGATCAGCCAGTCGAGCGATGACAGCGCGCGGGCGCGGCCGGCCTCGACTTCGGCCTGCAGCTGCTCGACCGCGGCGGTGTCGCCGGCGTCGTCGAGCGCCTCGCGCCATTCCATCTGCTGCATCAGGAAATCGGGCGGCATGGCGGTGTTGTTCTCGGCATTCAGCGGCGCACCGTGGAGTTCGCAGATGTAGCTGGCCCGCCGGATCGGGTCCTTGAGGCGCTGGTAGGCCTCGTTGATGCGCACCGACCATTGCATCGCCACGCGCTGCGCCGCGGCGCCCTGCGCGGCAAAGCGGTCGGGATGGGCCTCGCGCTGCAGTTCCTTCCACCGGGCGTCGAGCACGGCGCGGTCCTGCGCGAAGGTTGCGGGGACTGCGAACAGTTGAAAGTCGGTGTCGTTGAGGTTCATGGCAAGAAAAAACCGCCAGCACATGACATGGTGGCGGCTGTGGTCGCTGTCAGCGACGGCGCATCAGATGCGGAAACTCTCTCCGCAACCGCAGCGGTCCCGCTCGTTCGGATTGATGAACTTGAAGCCTTCGTTCAGGCCTTCGCGCACGAAGTCGAGCTGCGTGCCGTCGATGTAGGCCAGGCTCTTGGGGTCGACCAGCACCTTCACGCCGTGGTCTTCGAACACCACGTCTTCAGGCGCGAACTCGTCCACGTACTCGAGCTTGTAGGCCAGGCCCGAGCAGCCGGTGGTCTTCACGCCCAGCCGCACGCCCACGCCCTTGCCGCGTTTGCCGAGGTAGCGGGTGACGTGGCGCGCGGCGGCTTCGGTCAGCGTAACGGCCATGTCAGTGGACTGCCGATGGTTCGGCTTCTGCCGTCTTGGCGCCGTGCTTGGCCTTGTAGTCGCTCACGGCGGCCTTGATGGCGTCTTCGGCCAGGATCGAGCAATGGATCTTGACGGGCGGCAGCGCCAGTTCCTCGGCGATCTGCGCGTTCTTGAGCGCCGCGGCTTCGTCGAGCGTCTTGCCCTTGACCCACTCGGTCACGAGCGAGGACGACGCAATGGCCGAGCCGCAGCCGTAGGTCTTGAAGCGCGCGTCTTCGATCACGCCGGTTTCGGGGTTGACCTTGATCTGCAGCTTCATGACGTCGCCGCAGGCCGGCGCGCCGACCATGCCGGTGCCGACCGAGTCGTCGCCCTTTTCGAAGGAGCCGACGTTGCGGGGGTTTTCGTAGTGGTCGATGACCTTGGATGAATATGCCATGGTGTACCTCTCAAACTTTGTTCAATGCGTCAGTGGGCCGACCACTGGATCGTGCTGATGTCGACGCCGTCCTGGAACATCTCCCACAGGGGGCTCAGCTCGCGCAGCTTGGCGACGTTGTGCTTGATGGTTGAGATGGCGTAGTCGATTTCTTCCTCGGTCGTGAAACGGCCGATGGTCATGCGCAGGCTGCTGTGGGCCAGTTCGTCGCTGCGGCCGAGGGCGCGCAGCACGTAGCTGGGTTCGAGGCTGGCCGAGGTGCAGGCCGAACCCGACGACACCGCCAGGCCCTTGATGCCCATGATCAGCGACTCGCCTTCCACGTAGTTGAAGCTCATGTTCAGGTTGTGCGGCACACGCTGCTCGAGGTCGCCGTTGATGAACACCTGGTCCACGTCCTTCAGGCCGTCGAGCAGGCGCTTCTGCAGGCGCGCCGCCTTGGCGATGTCTTCCTTCATTTCGAGCTTGGCGATGCGGAAGGCCTCGCCCATGCCCACGATCTGGTGCGTGGGCAGCGTGCCCGAACGCATGCCGCGCTCGTGGCCGCCGCCGTGCATCTGTGCCTCGAGCCGCACGCGGGGCTTGCGGCGTACGTACAGCGCGCCGATGCCCTTGGGGCCGTAGGTCTTGTGCGAAGCCAGGCTCATCAGGTCGATGGGCAGCTTGGCAATGTCGATCTCGACCTTGCCGGTGGCCTGGGCCGCGTCGACATGGAAGATCACGCCCTTTTCGCGGCAGGCATTGCCGAGCGCGACCACGTCCTGGATGACGCCGATCTCGTTGTTGACGTACATCACGCTCGCAAGGATGGTGTCGGGGCGGATCGCCGCCTTGAACTTGTCCAGGTCGAGCAGGCCGTTTTCCTCGACGTCCATGTAGGTGACTTCGAAGCCCTGGCGCTCGAGCTCGCGCATGGTGTCGAGCACGGCCTTGTGCTCGGTCTTCACCGTGATGAGGTGCTTGCCCTTGCCCTTGTAGAAATGGGCCGCGCCCTTGAGCGCGAGGTTGTTCGACTCGGTGGCGCCGGAGGTCCAGACGATCTCGCGCGGGTCGGCTCCGATCAGCTCGGCCACGTAGCCGCGCGCCTTCTCGACCGCCTCTTCAGCCTCCCAGCCCCAGGCATGGCTGCGCGACGCCGGGTTGCCGAAATGCTCGCGCAACCAGGGGATCATGGCGTCGACCACACGCGGGTCAACCGGCGTGGTGGCGCCGTAATCGAGATAGATCGGGAAATGAGGAGTGACGTCCATGGCTGGCTCGGGCTGGCGTGGGGTTGTTTCTTTGATCTGGGCTTCTCGCGGCAGCGCCCGAAGGCGCTCCGCGGCTTCTTCAGGACTTCGCGAAGGCGTTGCCGAGGGCAAACACCGAATTCGGCGCGTTCACGCGAATCGGCTTGACCACCGGCTGCGCGGAAATCGCGCGCTTGACGACTGGCTTGTTCTCGATCTGCACGCCCTTGGCGATCTGGTCGTCGACCAGCTTCTGCAGCGTGACGGAATCGAGGAACTCGACCATGCGCTGGTTCAGCGAGGCCCAGAGCTCGTGCGTCATGCAGCGGCCGGCTTCGCCCAGGCAGTTTTCCTTGCCGCCGCATTGCGTGGCAT
>NZ_JBFTPJ010000513.1:0-5233 GCF_056398445.1 Variovorax sp. 01T439_2 | reverse complement strand
TTTCAAGGAGCTTCATCCATGAGCCAGACCCGAATTGCCGTGATCGTCGGCAGCCTTCGCAAGGATTCGTTCAACCAGAAGCTGGCCCTTGCGCTGGCGCACCTTGCACCGCCGGACTTCACCTTCGAGCATTTGCGCATCGACGACCTGCCCCTGTACAACCAGGACGACGACGGCAACCAGGCGCCTTCGGTGAAGCGGCTCAAGACCGAGATCGTGGCGGCACAGGGCCTGCTGTTCGTTACGCCCGAATACAACCGTTCGGTGCCTGGCGTGCTGAAGAATGCGATCGACCATGCCTCGCGCCCCTACGGGCAGAGCGCCTGGGCCGGCAAGCCCGCGGGCGTGGTGGGCATTTCGGTGGGCGCCACCGGCACTGCGCTGGCGCAGCAGCACCTGCGCAACGTGCTGGCCTATCTCGACGTTCCGACCCTGGGCGCGCCGGAGATCTTCCTGCAGTTCAAGGACGACCTGTTCGACGACAAGGGCCACATCGGCAATGAAGGCACGAAGAAGTTCCTGCAGGGCTGGATGGACAAGTACGTGGCCTGGATCAAGAGCCACGCGGCAGCCTGAGACGGCCTGGGTCCCTGAGCCCGCCAATGAAAATGCCGCCCCGGGGCGGCATTTGCTTTTGGGATGGAACCGAGGCTCAGGCCGCCTGCGCCACGTCCTGCTGGTTGGCGGCTTCGGCCGTGGCCGCAAGGATGTCGGCGCGTGCCGCGGCCAGTGCGGCGGCCTTGGTGGCATCGCCCATGGCCACGCCTTCGGCACGCACGAAGCGCACGTCGGTGATGCCGAAGAAGCCGAACACCACCTTCAGGTAGCTCTCCTGGTGTTCCGCGGCCTGGCCGCCTTCGGTGGTCGAGTAGATGCCGCCGCGGCTGGACGCCACGATCACGGTCTTGCCGCCGGCCAGGCCCACGGGGCCCTTGTCGGTGTACTTGAAGGTGCGGCCGATTTGCRCGAGCCGGTCGATCCAGGCCTTGAGCTGGGTCGGCACCGAGAAGTTGTACAGCGGCGCGCCCACCACGATGACGTCGGAAGCCAGGAACTGGCTCACGAGCTGTTCCGAGAGCGCGTTCTCGCGCTGCTGGGCTTCGGTCGGCTGGGCCTGCACGCCGGTCTTGATGCCCAGGGCATCGGCGCCGAAGTGCGAGGGCGCGTTGGCGGCAAGGTCGAGGTACTCGACCTTGGTGTCGGGATGCGCGGCTTTCCAGGCCGCCACGATCTCTGCCGTGAGGAGGCGGGAGGTCGAATTGGCACTCAGGATGCTGGAGTCGATGTGGAGCAGCTTCATGGTCGATCACTTTCGTGTGGAGGTCGGCGCTCAAAGGTGGCCGGCGATGGGGTAATTCTATTTTTGGTGCGAGTCTCTGATAAGTAGCCAAATTTTGACTACATCGTTCCACATGCAGGACAATCGGCGCATGCAAGACCTCAACGACATGGTTTTCTTCGCCGAAGTGGCCGAGCGCGGCGGCTTTGCCGCGGCCAGCCGCGCGCTCGGCATTCCCAAGTCGCGCCTGTCGCGCCGCGTGGCGGAGCTGGAAGACCGGCTCGGCGTGCAGCTGATGCAGCGCAGCACGCGGCGGCTGTCGCTCACGCCGGCGGGCGAGATCTTCCTGCGGCATTCGGCCGCCGTGCGGGACGCGGCGCAGGCCGCGACCGAGGCGGTGGCGCAGGTGCACACCGATCCCTGCGGCACGGTCCGCCTGAGCTGCCCGATCACCGTCGCCCACAGCGGGCTCGCGCAGCTGCTGCCGCGCTTCATGGAGCGCTACCCTGCGGTGCGCGTGGACCTGCGCGTCATGAACCGGCCGGTGGACCTGATCGAGGAGGGCATCGACATCGCGCTGCGCGTGCGCCCCGCCATTGAGGACAGCACCACGCTCGTGGCCAAGGTGCTGGGCACCAGCCGCGCCGTGCTGGTGGCCCGGCCGGAGCTGCTGCAGCGCGTGGGCCCGGTCCGCACGCCGGCCGACCTCGAGCGGCTGCCGACGACGGCCATGTCGGCCAACGGCGAAGGCCGCAGCGAATGGCGGCTCGAGGGGCCGAACGGCGAGATTCACGTGCACGTCCACACGCCGCGCTGTGTGGCGGACGACCTCGTGACGCTGCAGATGGTCGCGCTCGAGGGCGTAGGCGCGACGCTGCTGCCGGGCTACATGTGCCGCGCCGACGTGGAGGCGGGCCGGCTCGTGCAATTGCTGCCCGGCTGGGGGCCGGCGCCGGTGATCGCGCACATGGTCTTTCCGCAGCGCCGCGCCCTGGTGCCGGCGGTTCGCCAGCTGATCGACTTCCTGGCGGAGCACATGAGCGGGAGCCAATCGGGCATGTATTAGCCGGATCGGCGCCGCTTATGCGAAAAACGCCATAACCAAACAAGTAGATATTCGTTTGGCATTGAAGCTGCACTTCGCACAATCCCAGGTCCCATCCACCCAAGGAGCGACCATGGCGACCCTGCGACTCGGCGACACAGCCCCCAATTTCACCCAGGATTCCAGCGAAGGCCCCCTCGACTTCTACCAATGGGCCGGCGATTCGTGGGTGGTGTTCTTCTCGCACCCGGCCGATTTCACGCCCGTGTGCACCACCGAACTCGGCAAGACCGCGGCCCTGTCGGGCGAATTCGCCAAGCGCGGCGTGAAGCCCATCGCGCTGAGCGTCGACCCGGCCACCAAGCACAAGGAGTGGATCGGCGACATCAACGAGACGCAGAACACCACCGTCAACTTCCCGATCATTGCGGACCACGACCGCAAGGTGGCCGACCTGTACGACCTGATCCACCCGAACGCATCGGCCACGGCCACGGTGCGCAGCGTGTTCATCATCGATCCGAAGAAGGTGATCCGCGCAACCATCACCTACCCGGCCTCGACCGGCCGCAATTTCGACGAGATCCTGCGCGTGATCGACTCGCTGCAGCTCACCGACAGCCACAAGGTGGCCACGCCGGTGAACTGGAAGGATGGCGACGACGTGGTCATCATCCCGAGCATCCAGGACCCGGCCGAACTGGCGGAGCGCTTCCCCAAGGGCTTCAAGGCCGTGAAGCCTTACCTGCGCATCACGCCGCAGCCCAACAAGTAAGCGGACAGGGCAGCGCCTTCATGCAGACTTCCGTGATCATCGTGCCTGGCTGGCGCGACTCCGGGCCCGGCCATTGGCAGAGCCTGTGGGAAGAGCGCATTCCGGGCGCGGCGCGCGTGGTGCAGGACGACTGGGCATCGCCCAAGCGCGAGGCCTGGGTGGCCACGCTCGCCAGGCTGGTGCTCGAAAGCCCCGGGCCGGTGGTGATTGCCGCGCACAGCCTGGGCTGCATCGCCACGGCGCACCTGCCGGCCGAGGCGGCGGCGCGCATCCGCGGGGCGCTGCTGGTGGCGCCGGCCGATCCGGAGCGCCGGGCCGTGCTGTCGGACTTCGCGCCCGTGCCCTATGCGGCGCTGCCGTACCGCAGCATCGTGGTGGCGAGCAGCAACGATCCCTATTGCCCGATCCGTCTGGCCGGCGCGTATTCCCGCGCCTGGGGCAGTGAGTTTGTCCGCATGCAGAATGCGGGGCATATCAACATCGACTCGGGGCACGGAGACTGGCCGCTCGGCCTCGCCTTGCTCCAGTCGCTGACCGACGAGCCCGCCGCCTGGCCGGCGGGCCGTGAATTTTCAGAAAACTTGGCAACCACATGACTTCCAGATTCAAGACCTTTGCCGCCGTGCTCGCGCTGGCGTCTTCCGCGCTCGCGGGCGGCAGCGCCTTTGCCCAGGGCAACACGCTGCTGAACGCCTCGTACGACGTGGCGCGCGAGTTCTACAAGGACTACAACGCGGCGTTCGTGGCCAACTACAAGAAGACCACCGGCAAGGACGTGAAGATCGACCAGTCGCATGGCGGCTCCAGCGCCCAGGCGCGCGCGGTGGCCGACGGCCTCGATGCCGACGTGGTGACCATGAACACCACCACCGACATCGACTTCCTGGCCAACACCGGCGTGGTCGCGAAGGACTGGAACAAGAAATTCCCCGAGAACGCATCGCCCACCACCTCGACCATGCTGTTCCTGGTGCGCAACGGCAACCCCAAGGGCATCAAGGACTGGGAAGACCTGGTCAAGCCCGGGGTGCAGGTCGTGATCGTCAACCCCAAGACCGGCGGCAACGGGCGCTACGCCTACCTGGCGGCTTGGGGCGCGGCACCGACGCCCAGGCGGCCGAGTTCGTCGGCAAGCTGTTCAAGAACGTGCCGGTGCTGGCGCGCGGCGGCCGCGACGCCACCACCGCCTTCCTGCAGCGCAACATCGGCGATGCGCTGATCACCTTCGAATCCGAAGTGGTGTCGATCGAGCGCGAATTCGGCTCGGGCAAGGTCGATTCGGTCTACCCGTCGATCAGCATCGTGGCCGAGAACCCGGTGGCCGTGGTCGAGCGCACCACCAAGAAGAAGGGCACCGGCGAACTCGCCAAGGCCTACCTCGACTGGCTCTACTCCGAAGAAGCGCAGGAAATCGCGGCCAAGCACGCGCTGCGCCCGCGCTCGCAGGCCGTGCTCAAGAAGTACGCCGCCACCTTCAAGCCGCTGCAGCTGTTCACGGTGCAGGAACTGTTCGGCAGCCTCGGCGAAGCGCAGAAGGTGCACTTCAACGACGGCGGCCAGTTCGACAAGCTCTACACGCCTGGCGCAAAGTAAATGAGTGGCGCTGTTTCTTCGGCGCTCCCGTCCGCGGGAGCGCCTTTTTCGCGTGCCAACCGGGCAGGGGGCGCCAAGCGCGTGCTGCCCGGTTTCCACATCACGCTCGGCTTCTCCATTCTTTACCTGAGCCTGATCGTGCTGATCCCGCTCTCGGCGCTGGTCTTCAAGACCTTCACGCTGAGCTGGGAGCAGTTCTGGGTGGCCGTGACCGCGCCGCGCGTGATGGCCTCGTACCGGCTGACCTTCGGCGCCTCGCTGATCGCGGCCGTGGTCAACGCGGTGTTCGGCCTGCTCGTGGCCTGGGTGCTGGTGCGCTACAAGTTCCCGGGCAAGCGCATCGTCGATGCGCTGGTCGACCTGCCGTTCGCGCTGCCCACGGCGGTGGCCGGCATCTCGCTCACGGCGCTGCTCGCCGGCAACGGCTGGATCGGGCAGCTGCTCGAGCCGCACGGCATCAAGCTCGCGTTCACGCCGGCGGGCATCGTGATTGCGCTGATCTTCATCGGCCTGCCGTTCGTGGTGCGCACGGTGCAGCCGG
>NZ_JBFTPJ010000512.1:0-7752 GCF_056398445.1 Variovorax sp. 01T439_2 | reverse complement strand
GGTTTGATGCGGGTCAACATGCTGACGGGCTGGAAACCCGCATGAAACCCATGACTTCTCTGGCGGAGCAGGCGGGATTCGAACCCGCGGAGGGCTATTAACCCTCACACGCTTTCCAGGCGTGCGACTTAAACCGCTCATCCACCGCTCCTGAGCCCTCGATTGTAGCAGTCGCTCAGGCCGGATTCTGCGGCTTGCCGGCCTGGACCATGCGCATCGCGGAGGCGATGAGGGCGGCGGTTTCGGTCATGTTGCTGGGCACGATCAGCGTGGTCTTGGAATCGGCCGCGACCTTGCCGTAGGCGTCGACCGCGCGCTCGGCCACCTTGAGCTGCACGGCCTGTTCGCCGCCGGGCTGGCGGATGGCGGCAGCCACGCGTTCGATGGCGTCGGCCGTGGCGGTGGCCACGGCCGTGATGGCGGCGGCCTCGCCCTGGGCATTGTTGATCTGGGCCTGCTTCTCGCCTTCGGAGCGGGCGATGAAGGCCTCGCGCTCGCCGGTGGCGATGTTGATCTGCTCCTGGCGGCGGCCTTCGGAGGCGGCGATGAGGGCGCGCTTGCCGCGCTCGGCGGTGATCTGCGCCTGCATGGCCAGCAGGATTTCCTTGGGCGGGGTCAGGTCCTTGATCTCGTAGCGCAGCACCTTCACGCCCCAGTTGAGCGCCGCCTCGTCGATGGCCGCGACCACCTGCGCGTTGATGACGTCGCGCTCCTCGAAGGTCTTGTCGAGTTCGAGCTTGCCGATCACGCTGCGCAGCGACGTTTGCGCCAGCTGCGTCACGGCCACGATGTAGTTCGACGAGCCGTAGCTCGCGCGCATCGGGTCGGTCACCTGGAAGTACAGGATGCCGTCGACCTGCAGCTGGGTGTTGTCGCGCGTGATGCAGATCTGGCTGGGCACGTCGAGCGGGATTTCCTTCAGGCTGTGYTTGTAGGCGACCCGGTCGATGAACGGGATCAGGAAGTTGGGGCCGGGCGTCATGGTGCCGTGGTACTTGCCCAGGCGCTCGCGCACCCAGGCGTTCTGCTGCGGCACGAACTTGACCGACTGGCTGATGAAGATGATCGCAATGACCAGGATGATGATGGGGACCGAAAATTCCATGGTTTTCTCCTCTAGGGTTCTGTTCTGATCAGGTCTTGTCGACCACGAGGCGGCTGCCGACCACCTCGACCACGCGGTGCTCGCCGGTGGCGGGGGCCTGGCCCGCACGCGGAATCACGGTCCACTGGGCGCCGCGGTAGCGAACGGTGGCGGTGCCGTCGGGGTTCCAGGCCTCGACGTGGATGATCTCGCCGATGTCCAGATTGACATCGCGGTTCGATGCCGTGGGCGCGGCGGCCGGACGCCGGCGCTGGACCGCATACCAGACCAGGACCGCCCCCACGCCGACGACCGCCGCCACGACCAGTTGCGAAACGGTGCCGGCACCCAGGTGCGCCGCAATGGCCGCCGCCGCAAAGCCGGTGGCCAGCAGCAACAGGTAGACCGTGCCGGACAGCAATTCCAGCACGATGGCGGCTCCCGCTATCAGCCACCAGATGGTGGAATTCGCCATGACTTCTCCTCTTTGGTGAATGCACGACATTCTGTGTCAAAACCTGACTCAATCCTTCATCCGAATTCCGTACACTTCGCGCCTCATTGCCTGTCCGGAGCCCTGCTCATGAAATTTCGCTTCCCCATCGTCATCATCGACGAGGACTTCCGCTCCGAAAACACTTCGGGCCTCGGCATTCGCGCGCTCGCGCAGGCCATCGAGACGGAGGGCTTCGAGGTGCTGGGCGTCACGAGCTACGGGGACCTGAGCCAGTTCGCGCAGCAGCAAAGCCGCGCCAGCGCCTTCATCCTGTCGATCGACGACGAGGAATTCACGGTCGGCCCCGACCTCGACCCCGCGGTGCTGAGCCTGCGCAACTTCATCGGCGAGGTGCGGCGCAAGAACGCCGACGTGCCGATCTACATCTACGGCGAAACCAAGACCTCGCGCCACATTCCCAACGACATCCTGCGCGAGCTGCACGGCTTCATCCACATGTTCGAGGACACGCCGGAGTTCGTGGCGCGCCACATCATCCGCGAGGCCAAGAGCTACCTCGAAGGCGTGCAGCCGCCGTTCTTCAAGGCGCTGATCGACTACGCCGAAGACGGCTCGTACTCGTGGCACTGCCCGGGCCATTCGGGCGGCGTGGCGTTCCTGAAGAGCCCCGTGGGCCAGATGTTCCACCAGTTCTTCGGCGAGAACATGCTGCGCGCCGACGTCTGCAACGCGGTGGAAGAACTCGGCCAGCTGCTCGACCACACCGGCCCGGTGGCGGCCAGCGAGCGCAATGCGGCGCGCATCTTCAACGCCGACCATTGCTTCTTCGTGACCAACGGCACCAGCACCAGCAACAAGATGGTCTGGCACCACACGGTGGCGCCCGACGACGTGGTGGTGGTCGACCGCAACTGCCACAAGTCGATCCTGCACGCGATCATCATGACCGGCGCGATCCCGGTGTTCATGAAGCCCACGCGCAACCACTTCGGCATCATCGGACCGATTCCGAAGAGCGAGTTCGAGCAGAGCGCCATCAAGGCCAAGATCAAGGCCAACCCGCTCTTGGCCGACGTGGACCCCAACAAGGTCAAGCCGCGCGTGATGACGCTCACGCAGTCGACCTACGACGGCGTGATCTACAACACCGAGACCATCAAGAACATGCTCGACGGCTACGTCGACACGCTGCACTTCGACGAGGCCTGGCTGCCGCATGCGGCCTTCCACCCGTTCTATGGCGCCTACCACGCGATGGGCAAGCGCCGCGTGCGGCCGAAGGAGTCGCTCGTGTTTGCCACGCAGTCGACCCACAAGCTGCTCGCGGGCATCAGCCAGGCCAGCCACGTGCTGGTGCAGGACTCGCAGAACCGTGCGCTCGACCGCGACCTGTTCAACGAGGCCTACCTGATGCACTCGTCGACCAGCCCGCAGTACGCGATCATCGCGAGCTGCGACGTGGCCGCCGCCATGATGGAGCCGCCCGGCGGCACTGCGCTGGTGGAAGAAAGCATCCTGGAGGCGCTCGACTTCCGCCGCGCCATGCGCAAGGTGGAAGACGAATTCGGCAAGGACGAGTGGTGGTTCAAGGTCTGGGGCCCCGAGAAGCTCGTCGACGAAGGCATCGGCCGCGCCGAAGACTGGATCATGACGGGCGAGAAGAACGGCAAGCAGAGCAAGAGCAAGAAGTCGCCGCGCAACTGGCACGGCTTCGGCGAGCTGGCCGACGGCTTCAACATGCTCGACCCGATCAAGTCGACCATCGTGACCCCGGGCCTCGACCTCGAAGGCAACTTTGCCGACACCGGCATTCCCGCGAGCGTGGTGACCAAGTTCCTGGCCGAGCATGGCGTGATCGTGGAGAAGACCGGCCTGTACAGCTTCTTCATCATGTTCACCATCGGCATCACCAAGGGCCGCTGGAACACGCTGCTCACGGCGCTGCAGCAGTTCAAGGACGACTACGCGCGCAACCAGCCGATGTGGCGCATCCTGCCGGAGTTCTGCCAGCAGCATCCCGGCTACGAGCGCCTGGGCCTGCGCGACCTGTGCCAGCACATCCACCAGCTCTACGCACGCTACGACGTGGCGCGCCTGACGACCGAGATGTACCTGAGCGACCTCACGCCGGCCATGAAGCCGAGCGACGCCTTCGCCCACATTGCGCACCGCAAGACCGAGCGCGTGGAGATCGACGAACTCGAAGGCCGCATCACCACGAGCCTGATCACGCCGTACCCGCCGGGCATTCCGCTCCTGATTCCGGGCGAGGTCTTCAACAAGAAGATCGTCGACTACCTCCGGTTCTCGCGCGAGTTCAACTCGCAGTGCCCGGGCTTCGAGACCGACATCCACGGCCTGGTGGCGCGCATCGACGAAACCGGCAAGAAGCGCTACTACGCGGACTGCGTGGCCGCGCCGAAGAAGTAGGCGGCAAGAAGCGGGGAGGGCGCGCGCCGCGCTTCAGGAGGGCCGGTCGCTGCGCACCCGCATGAAGCGCGCGAACCTGGGCAAGCCGCCCGTCTTGACCTTGAGCAGGTCGCTGTTGCGCTCGGCGCGGTAGAGCGATCCGCCCCGGTGCAGCATCAGGCCCTCGCCGCCCATCTTCACGGTCTTGGCGAGCAGGGCCTGCAGATCCGCATGGGTGGTTGCGCGCTCCTGCGGCACGGGCACCACCCACGGCGCATCGGTGATCGGCAGCAGCTTGCGCAAGACGGCCAGCCGCGCCGTGAAATCGCCGCCCTGGGCCGGGAGGTCGAACACCATGAAGCGCATGCTGTGCCAGGCGGTGTCGTTGGGCGTCTGGCTGCGCACGGTGGAAACCGCATGCGCGAACTGGCCCCTGCCGGCCCACAGCTCGCCGTCGAGCGGCTGCTTGGGCAACGGCGCGATGAACCAGGCGGGCGCCACCACCGGTTCGCCGCCGCGCGTCCACAGCTGCTTGCCGTCCCAGTAGCCGCGCACGCCGTCGAATTTTTCGCTGACCCAGTAGTCGTCCAGCGACATGCCGGGGCGGTAGACCTCGGCCAGCATCAAGGCCGGCGCGGCCTCGCGCGCGGCGGCCCCGCGGGCCGCCAGCGCGCCGAGGCCGGCGAGCAGGAGGGAACGTCTGTTCAGCAAGAGGCCGCTGCCGATCGATTACTCGGCCGAGGATTACTCGGCCATGCCCGCCACGACGTTGCTGAAGCCGCCGTCCACATAGGTGATCTCGGCGGTGACGCCGCTGGCCAGGTCGCTCAGCAGGAAGGCAGCCACGTTGCCGACTTCCTCGATGGTCACGTTGCGGCGAATGGGCGAGGCGTCGGCCACGGCGGACAGCATCTTGCCGAAGCCCTTGATGCCGCTGGCCGCCAGCGTCTTGATCGGCCCGGCGCTGATGCCGTTGACCCGCATGCCCTTGGGGCCGAGCGAAGCCGCGGTGTAGCGCACCGAGGCCTCGAGCGAGGCCTTGGCCAGGCCCATGGTGTTGTAGTTGGGCAGCGCGCGCTCGGCGCCGAGGTAGGTCAGCGTGAGAAGCGCCGACTTGTCGTTGAGGTAGGGCAGGGCCGCCTTGGCCATGGCCGGGAAGCTATAGGCGCTGATGTCGTGCGCAATCTTGAAGCCTTCGCGCGACAAGCCTTCGAGGAAGTCGCCCGCAATGGCCTCGCGCGGCGCAAAGCCGATGCTGTGCACGAACCCGTCGAACCTGGGCCACGCCTGCGCCAGATCGGCAAAGAGCTTGTCGATCTGCGCGTCGTCGCCCACGTCGCAGTCAAAAATAAGCTTGGAGCCGAAGTCCGCGGCGAATTCGGTGATACGGTCCTTGAATCGCTCGCCGACGTAGCTGAAAGCAAGCTCGGCGCCTTGTTCGTGACAGGCCTTGGCTATGCCGTAGGCAATGGAGCGATTGCTCAACACGCCGGTGATCAACAGTTTTTTGCCGGAAAGAAAGCCCATGAAGTTGCCTCGTGAAAATCTTGGGCAGAATTCTCGCATGCGGGTTTGGCTGCTTCTTTTTCTGGCGCTCTCGGCGGCTCCTTCATGGGCCGCCCATGCCTACGCGCAGTTCGGCGACATCAAGTACCCGCCCGGCTTCACCCACTTCAGCTACGTCAATCCGAACGCGCCCAAGGGCGGCGAGATCCGGATGGTGCCGCCCACGCGGCCCACCAACTTCGACAAGCTCAACCCGTTCACGCTCAAGGGCACGGCGCCATCGGGCATCGRCTCGCTGATGTTCGAGAGCCTGATGACGGGCAATTCCGAAGAGCCGACCACGGTCTATGGCCTGCTTGCCGAAGACGTCGAGGTGGCGCCCGACCGCCTGTCGGCCACCTTCCGCCTGAACCCCAAGGCGCGCTTCAACGACGGCTCGCCGGTGCTGGCGGCCGACGTGGTGCATTCGTTCAACACCCTGACCGGCCCGCTGGCCGCGCCGCAGTACCGCACCATCTACGCAGAAGTGAAGAAGGCGACGGCCACCAGCGAGCGCGTCGTGCGCTTCGACTTCGCGAGTCCGAACCGCGAGCTGCCGCTGGTGATCGGCGGCATGGCGGTCTTCAGCCGCCAATGGGGCGGGGGCAAGCCGTTCGACCAGATCGTCACCGAGATGCCGATCGGCTCCGGCCCCTACAAGCCGGCCAGCGACCGCCTGGGCCGCGACATCACCTACGTGCGCCGCGCCGACTACTGGGGCGCCGACCTGCCGGTGCGCAAGGGGCTGTACAACTTCGATCGCATCACCTTCCGGGTCTACCTGGACGAAACCGCGCGCTTCGAGGGCCTGAAGGCCGGCGAGTTCGACTTCATGCGCGAATTCACCTCGCGCAACTGGGCGCGCCAGTACAAGGGCAGGCAGTTCGACAGCGGCGAGATCGTCAAGCGCGCCTTCGAGAACCACAACCCCGGCGATTTCCAGGGCTATGTGTTCAACATCCGCAAGGACAAGTTCAAGGACGTGCGCGTGCGCCAGGCCATTGGTTTGGCCATGGATTTCGAGTGGCTCAACCGCCAGCTGTTCTACGGCCTCTACACGCGGGTGCAGGGCTACTTTCCGAACAGCGAGTTCCACGCCGAGGGCCTGCCCAAGCCCGACGAACTCGCGCTGATGGAGCCGCTGCGCAGCAAGCTCAAGCCCGAGGTGTTCGGCCCGGCCCCGCAGCCGCCGAGCACGGCGCCGCCCAACAGCCTGCGCGAGAACCTGCGCAAGGCGAGGGCGCTGCTGGAGGAGGCCGGCTGGACCTACCGCGACGGCGCGCTGCGCAACGCGAAGAACGAGGCCTTCACGATCGAGTTCCTCAATGACCAGCCCGGGCTGATCCGCGTCGTGACACCGCTGCAGACGGCGCTGCGCAAGCTCGGCATCGAGATGACCTTCCGCACGGTCGATTTCTCGCTCTCGCAGCAGCGCATGCAGAACTTCGACTTCGAGATGACCTCGCTGCGCCTGCCCGGCAACAGCGCGCCGGGCGGCGAGCTGCTCGAGCTGTTCGGCTCCAAGGCGGCCGACACGACGGGCTCGTCCAACATCTGGGGCATTGCCGATCCGGCGGTGGACGCGGTGGTCGGCAAGGTGCTGGCGGCCACCACGCGGCCCGAGCTGGCCACGGCCATGCGCGTGCTCGACCGGGTGCTCTCCAATGGCTACTACTCGATCCCGCAGTACTACGGCAACGCTTTCCTGGTCGGCTACCGGCCGGCGCCGTTCGTGCTGCCGCCGACCATTCCGCCGTACTACGATGCCGGCGACTGGGCGCTCACCACGTGGTGGGCTTCGCCCATCAACAAATGACGCGGCCGCACCGGACATGAACACCGAATGACCAGCTACATCCTCAAGCGCCTGCTGCTGATGATCCCCACGCTGCTGGGCGTGCTCGTCATCACCTTCGGCGTGATCCAGTTCGTGCCGGGCGGCCCGGTCGAGCAGATGGTGGCGCAGCTGCAGGGGCGCGATTCAGGCGGCGAGCGGGCCGCGGCCAGCGGCGCCGGCTACCGCGGCCGCCAGGGCCTCGACCCGCAGCGCGTCGAGGACATCCGCAAGCTCTACGGCTTCGACAAGCCCGCCCACGAGCGCCTGTGGACCATGCTGAAGTCGTTCGCACGCTTCGACCTGGGCACCAGCTTCTACCAGCGCAAGGACGTCTGGCAGCTCATCAAGGAGAAGATGCCGGTGTCGATCAGCCTCGGCCTCTGGACCTTCTTCATCAGCTACCTGATCGCGGTGCCGCTG
>NZ_JBFTPJ010000511.1:0-4231 GCF_056398445.1 Variovorax sp. 01T439_2 | reverse complement strand
ATGCGGATGTCCTTTCGATGGTCCCCCGAATTAGCTGTGTGCCGAAATCACCTCTCTGTCCGTAGCTTTCTCTCGTGTTCGGCGTGCCGAACACCGAGGAAGCCTCAAACGACTATCGACAGCGGAGATATTCCCTTTGATTGAGCCGAGGAAATTTATACAGCGGCCGTGTGGGCTTGCTTCGCGAGCGGAATGAATTTTCGGTTTCTGTAGCCTGGAGGTGGCGGTCGCAGGACGACGTCGAAACTTCGAGGGCAATCGACGGCAASGCTCCGGAGCCGCGAAACGGCGAGGCGAGCTCGACGCTGGAATTCCGAGGGCAACGTCCTKGTGCGGCYATKAGGGCGGGATCGTTCCGTCTACYTCCGYRATGTTCGGCATGCCGAACATTGATGGWGGYCTTCGMGCTGTCGATCGASGGCAACGCTCCGGAGCTGCGAAACRGCGAGGTGAGCTCGACGCTGGAATTCCGAGGGCAACGTCCTTATGCAGCTACGAGGGCGGGATCGTTCCGTCTGCCTCCGTAATGTTCGGCATGCCGAACATCGATGGAGGGCCCCGAACTGCCGATCGACTGCAAGGCTCCAGAGCCGCGAAACGGCGAGGTGAACTCGACGCTGGAATCCGAGGGCAAAGTCCATGTGCGGCTACGAGGGCGGGATCGTTCSGTCTACTCCGTAATGTTCGGCATGCCGAACATCGATGGRGRGCTCCGAACTGCCGATCGACCGCAACGCTCCGGGAGCGGCGAAACGGCGAGGGGAGTTCGACGYTGGAATTCCGAGGGCAAAGTCCTTGTGCRGCTATKAGGGCAGGATAGACTGACGTCAGACATTGTTTACGGCCACAGCGTTGCAATGACCAAGACCACTCGATCAAGCCGCGTGATTGCCACCCGGGTGCCGCCCGAGATGAGGGCGCAGTTCGCCGCGCTGGCCGCGCGGCATCACCTCAGTGCGTCGACTCTGCTTGCGAAGATGGTCGACGAAGTGCTCAAGACCCACGGCGACATCTCGCCGGGCTCGGGCGCACAGCGCTCCCCACGCGAATCGGAAAACGAGGTTGGCCTGGCGGACCGCGTCACGCTGCGGCTTCGCAAAGGCGACCGCGCGCTGGCGGCACAGCGGGCCCACTCACGCGGGATGAAGACAGCCAGCTACCTGGCCCTGCTGATCCACAACCATGTGCGTGACGCGGCCGTGCTGCCGCCGAACGAACTCGATCACATCAAAGTGACCGGCGCCCGACTGGCKGCGCTGCAACGACAGCTTCGAATGTTCGGCATGCCGAACACGCTGCCCGAGTCGGTGGCACCGGACCTCGGCGAAGCGATCGCGTCGGTCCGGCGGGAAGTCGAGGTGGCACGCGAAGCCACGGCCGCCATCGTGCGGCGCAACCTCATCAGCTGGGAGACCGGCGGCGGGAGGGCCCATGCCTGAACAGAGGATGCGCGCARGCMRAAGCAGCCSCGGCGCGGCCGATGCGCCGCGCGACATGACCCTGGACATCGTGAGCTACGGYCGGCGWGGRCCGGGCGGCMMGCTGCGCYTCGGCGCCGACCAGATCGCGCAGATCCAGCGCACCGTGGGGCGCACGCCCGAGGTGATGGTGAAGGTCTCCGGCGGCGGSCGGGAYRTCGGCGGCGTCGAGGCCCATCTGCGCTACATCGGCCGGCAYGGCAAGCTGCCGATCGACACCGACGAGGGACTGGTCCAGCAGGGCCGGGGCGCTCCCAAGGAGATCACGGCCGACTGGCAGCTCGAGCTTTGCAGAAGCCAGTACAAGCCAAGACCCGCGCCGGGGCAGAAAGACACGCGTGCGAAGCTGGTGCACAACATCGTCCTGTCCATGCCCGCCGGCACGCCGCCGGACAAGGTACGGGCGGCCGCCCGCGTCTTCGCGCGCGAGAACTTCGCGCTGCAATATCGCTACGCCATGGTGCTGCACACCGATCAACCGCACCCGCATGTGCACCTGGTGGTCAAGTGCGAGCACGAGTTCGAGCCCGGCAAGCGCCTCTACATCCGCAAGGACACGCTGCGCCAGTGGCGCGAGCAGTTCGCCGCGCTGATGCGTGAGCAGGGGGTGGCGGCCAATGCCACACCGCGCCAAGTGCGCGGGCAGACCCGCAAGCCATACAGGGATGCGATCCATCATCGGCTCCGCGCGCTGCGGGCATTCGGCCAACTGCCGCCCAGTGACCGGACCGGGCATCGGCCGCCGAAGACCTCGACCTTCATGCGCGCCAAGCTGGAGAGCCTGCTCCAGGCGCTGGGTTCGGGGCGAGGCGCCGTGGATGACGGCCAAGAGAAGATGCGAAACACCCGGCGGGCAGTGGTCGCAGATTGGCGCGCCACAGCAGATGCGCTTCGCAGACGGGGCGAGACAAGTCTTGCCGACCAAGTGGATCATTTCGTCGCACGAATGCCGGACGTGCAGACCGAAGCGCAGCGATTGGCGGAGCGTTGGAGAGGGGCGGAGAGAAGTCGAGTGCTGGAGCACGCGAAGGACCAGCCCATGCTGCCAAAGATTCGGTGAATGGCTGCGCTCGTGCGACTGGTGAGGCAAGGCTTGCGGCTGTGGCACGTGAACCTTCGTGCGATTGGATGCCCCGCAACTTCGCGCGCACCGAGGTCCCTCACAGCTGCAAGCTTTCGAGCTGCCCTGCCTGCGGACGTGCCTTGTCTTGGCCTCGCTGAAGAATGACGCCACCTGACCCAGTCGTGTGCGAAATTGGTAAGGGCGAATGCGGCCAAAGTCCGGAGTTTTGTGACCGATCAACGTCCATTCATGAAAAGCTACGTCCTTGCTCTCGATCTCGAAGGCACATTGATCTCAAATGCGATGAGCCAGATACCGTGGCCAGGTCTGGCTGGATTCCTGAATCGTTGCGCTGAACTTTTTCCCCGCATCGTCATGTTCACCCCACTGTCAAGGAAGAACGGTTCAGGAAGATCGCGCGCTTATTGGTGGACGAGGGCGTCGCGCCCCCCTGGTTTGCGGAAGTGGAATACATCACTTGGCAAGGCGAGACAAAAAACCTTCGGTTTGTCCCTGGCGTACATCCACATCAAGTATTGCCGGTCGATGACTTTGAGAAGTACGTTCATCTCGGCCAAGAAGCACAGTGGCTGCAAATTGAGCACTTTGACCATCCCTACAGTTCAGCGGATACCGGCCTCGCCAACATGCTCAACACACTGGCGGCGCGTATTTGATAGATGACCTTCGGCGGGCGAACTGAGTTTTTCCACGTGGACGCACTTAGCGCATCACGGGGCGGCTTACAAAACTATCAATTTGCAGAGATCAACACCCGCGTTCTGCTGCTGGCCAAGCTTGTCGAGGAAACCAAGTCCGTTCGAATCTCTCTCCCAGAATGAAGGGGCGGACTTTCGGTTGCTGCGACTGCACGCCGACCGGGTCCGTGTCGGCTATCGGGGCTGAGGCAATACCCTCGGTGTGGCTGTTGCGGCACCTCACCCGCGCCGCCATCGCCGCCTCATTTCAGTCGCGGTATCAAGCGACGTCAGCAACTGGCTCCGGGAGCCAGTTGGTCGTGTCGCCCGACACGCGGTCGTCGTCGTCGGCACTTGTCGGATCGCGTTGGGAGTGCGCAAACGCATCCCGCAATGCTGCGGGCGACCATTCGTCGTATTGGACCCACACATCCCGCAGCGAAATGTAGGCCGTATTGATTACGTTCGGCCGGCGGTCTCGCGAACAGGTCGGATCTGTGAATTTGTACCGCGCGTCCTCGCGCACCCGTTCCGCATAATCGCTCCCCGTCTCGTGCGTCTTGTCACAAAAGACGTCGCAAGCAGACAACACCGAGGGAGCGCCGAACAATGAATCGTTATCTGCATCGCATCATCTTCAACGCCGCCAGAGGCATGCGGATGGTGGTGCAAGAAACAGCCAGCAGCACGGGGAAGGGCAAATCCAAACCCACGGGCGGGCCCGGCGGCGCGGGCGCCGCGGTGAAGGCTGTCGCGTTGCTCGGTGCACTGGTCGCGCTTCCTGGAGAAGCCCAGATCGTCGGCGCGCCCAACGTTCCCGCCAACCTGCGGCCCACGGTGCTGGTCGCGCCCAACGGCGTGCCGCTCATCAACATCCAGACGCCCAGCGCCGCCGGTGTCTCGCGCAATGTGTACCAGCAGTTCAACGTGGCGCCCAACGGCGCCATCCTGAACAACAGCCGCACCAATGTGCAGAGCCAGCTCGGCGGGTT
>NZ_JBFTPJ010000510.1:0-4252 GCF_056398445.1 Variovorax sp. 01T439_2 | reverse complement strand
GGGCCACTTCACGCCGGAGCGCCATTTCGGCTTCGAGGGCGCGGCCTGGTACTGGCACTTCGTCGACGTGGTGTGGCTCGGCCTCTACATGCTGGTGTACTGGCTTTGAGCGACTCCCGCGGCATGCAGAAAAAAAGGCGCCGGAAGGCGCCTTTTTCATGGTTCTCGTGGAACGAGCACCATCTACTTGCCGAGCGGGAGCCCGGTGGGCTGGATGTAGCCGAATTTCCAGGCCAGCAGCATGCAGAGGAACAAAAACACCGACAGGCCGATCCGAAAGGTGAGGGCGCGCGCCATGCCGCCGCTCTTGGCGCGCCCGTTGCGCCCGTCTTTCAGCATGTAGAAGAGCGCGAAGGCAAGGCTCGCGAAGATGCCCACGAAAACCAGGGCGACGAAATATTTCATGACCCCGATTATCGGCCGCACGCCTCATCCACTCCAGTGACGCCGGAACCCCTTCATTCCGCCCGCCGGAGGCCCAGGCGGGGCCGCTTCCTGTTGGTCACGCTGGCCGCCGTGCTGGCCCTTTGCGCCACGGTGTCGCTGGGCCGCTGGCAGCTGTCGCGCGCCGCGCAGAAGGAGGCGCTGCAGGCCGAGATCGAGGCCCAGAAGCAGAAGCCGCCGCTGGCCCAGGCCGAGTTCCTGGCGCTCGAGGCGCCGGCCGGCGAGCTGCACCGGCCGGTGCGGCTGCGCGGCCTCTGGCTGACGCCCCAGACGGTCTACCTGGACAACCGGCAGATGCATGGCGTGCCGGGCTTCTACGTGCTGACGCCGTTCGCCCTGGAAGGCAGCGACCAGGCCGTGATGATCCAGCGCGGCTGGGTGCAGCGCAACTTCAACGACCGCACGCAGCTGGGCGCGGTCGAGACGCCGCCGGGCATCGTCGAGGTCACGGGCCTGATCGAGCCGCCGCCGGGCCACTTGTTCGAGCTCGGCAAGCCGGCCGCGGCCGCCTCGGCACCGGAATCCGCGGGGTCTTCGCCCATCCGGCAGAATCTCGACCTGGAAGCGTTCCGCGCCGAAACCAAGCTGCCGCTGCGAACCGATGTGTCGCTGCAGCAGGCCGGCCCCGCTTCCGAGGGGTTGCAGCGCGACTGGCCGGCCCCCGCTCTGGGTCTGGAGAAGCACTACGGCTATGCATTCCAGTGGTTCGGGCTTTCGGCCCTCGTGGTCATCCTCTATGTCTGGTTCCAAATCATTTCCCCCAACCGCCGCTCGAGGCRCCGCGCACGCGATGAACGCAGCCTCTGACGAACCGCTGGGCCTGACGGTGCACTCGATGCCGTCGCCCAACCAGGCGCTCGACGGTGCCGAGGGCCGCCGCACGGTGGCCGGGCGCTGGAAGATGGTTGCCGTGATGCTGATGTGCGCCGCGCCCGTCATCGCGTCGTACTTCACCTACTACGTGATCCGGCCCGAGGGGCGCAGCGTCTACGGCGAGCTCATCGATCCGCAGCGCACGCTGCCTGTGCTCGCCACCACGGACCGCAGCGGCGCGCCGGTCGACCTGGCCACGCTCAAGGGCCAGTGGCTGCTGGTGGCCGTGGCCGATGCGGCCTGCGACGCGCTCTGCGAACAGCAGCTCTACCTGCAGCGCCAGCTGCGCGAGAGCCTGGGCCGCGAGAAGGACCGGCTCGACCGCGTCTGGCTCGTGAGCGATGCGGCGCCGGTTCCGGCGCGGCTGGACAACGGCCTGCGCGGCGCCACCGTGCTGCGCGTGCCGGCCCAGCAATTGGCCCAATGGCTCGCGCCCGCCCCGGGCCATGGGCTGGCCGAGCACCTGTACGTGGTCGATCCGATGGGCAACTGGATGATGCGATTTCCGGCCCGCATGGACGCCGCGGGCGCGAGCCGCGCCAAGCGCGACCTCGACCGCCTGCTGCGCGCCTCGGCCTCCTGGGACGAGCCCGGCCGCTAGCACCGCATGATGGACACCGGCTCGCTCTACGACCTCACCCCCGTCGCCTGGCTGATGGCTGCCGGCGTGCTGATCGCGCTCGGCCCGCTGGTGTGGGTGTGGCGCCGCAACGCGGGCGCCGGTCCGGCGCGCCGGCTGCATGCGCTCACCGTGCTGACGCTGTTCCTCACCTTCGACCTCACGCTGTTCGGCGCCTTCACCCGGCTCACCGATTCGGGCCTGGGCTGCCCCGACTGGCCGGGCTGCTACGGCAACGCGAGTCCGGTGGGCGCGCGCCACGAGATCGCCATGGCGCAATCGGCCCAGCCGACCGGCCCGGTCACGCACAGCAAGGCCTGGGTCGAGATGGTGCACCGCTACCTGGCCACCGGCGTCGGTGTGCTGATCCTCGCGCTGGCGGGCGCCACCTGGGCCGTGCGGCGGCGCCAGCGCCGCATGCCGCCCGCGCCGGCGGACGGCGAGCACGCCACGCTCAGCGCCTGGTGGCCCGCGCTCACGCTGGCCTGGGTCTGCCTGCAGGGCGCGTTCGGCGCGCTCACGGTCACCTGGAAGCTCTTTCCAGCGATCGTCACGCTGCACCTGCTGGGCGCCGTGGTGCTGCTGGTGCTGCTGTGCATCCAGGCGGTGCGCTACCGGCAGGCCGCCGCCGACCGCCTGCCCACGCCGGTGTCGCCTGCGCTGCGCAGCGGGCTGATCGCCACCTCGGCCCTGCTGCTGCTGCAGATCGCGCTCGGCGGCTGGGTCAGCACCAACTATGCGGTGCTGGCCTGCACCCAGTTCCCGACCTGCCAGGGCAGCTGGTGGCCGCCGATGAATTTTGCCCAGGGCTTCGAGATCTGGCGCCACCTGGGCGTGACCGGCAGCGGCGTGCCGCTCGATTTTTCCGCGCTCACCGCCATCCACTACGTGCATCGGCTGATGGCCTACGCCGTGTTCGCCGCGCTGGGCGTGCTCGCGTGGCAGCTGCGCCGCACGCCGCCGCTGCGGCCGCAGGCGCGCTGGCTCGCGGGGCTCGCGCTGCTGCAGCTGGCCACGGGCCTCGGCAACGTGCTGCTCGGCTGGCCGCTGGTCGCCGCGGTCCTGCACACCGGGGGCGCCGCCGCGCTGGCCGTGGTGCTGACATGGGCGCTGTGCGAGAGCCGCCGCGGGGCCGTGGCCGCGACCGCACACGAGACAGACAAGGCGCCCGGCGCCCCACACAACAACCAGAGGGAGGCCGCCGCGTGAGCACGCCGATTTCCGTGCAGCAGACAAGCACCGCCAACGTGCTGCGCCAGTTCTATGCGCTGACCAAGCCGCGCGTGGTGCAGCTGATCGTTTTCTGCGCCCTCATCGGCATGGTGCTGGCCGTACCCGGGCTGCCCTCGTGGGCCGACGTGCAGCGCGCCGTGCTGGCCTGTATCGGCATCTGGCTGGTGGCGGGCGCGGCGGCGGCGTTCAACTGCCTGGTCGAGAAGGGCATCGACGCCAAGATGAAGCGCACCGCCTGGCGCCCCACGGCGCGCGGGCAGCTCAGCGACCTGCAGGCGCTGGTGTTCTCGGCGCTGCTGTGCGCGGCCGGCTCGGCGCTGCTCTGGTTCCAGGTCAACCCGCTCACCATGTGGCTGACCTTTGCCACCTTCGTCGGCTATGCGGTGATCTACACCGTGATCCTCAAGCCGCTGACGCCGCAGAACATCGTGATCGGCGGCGCCTCGGGCGCGATGCCGCCGGTGCTGGGCTGGGCCGCAATGACCGGCGACGTGGGCCCCGAGGCGCTGATCCTGTTCCTGATCATCTTCCTGTGGACGCCGCCGCACTTCTGGGCGCTGGCGCTCTACCGCGTCGAGGACTACCGCAAGGCCGGCCTGCCGATGCTGCCCGTCACGCACGGCAACGAGTTCACGCGGCTGCAGGTGCTGCTCTATACCTTCATCTTGTTCGCGGCCTGCCTGATGCCTTTCATCTACGGCATGAGCGGCTGGCTCTACCTGGCGGTGGCGGTGGGCGTGAGCATCGGCTTCACRGGCTACGCCTTCGCCCTCTGGCGCAACTACTCCGATGCGCTGGCGCGCAAGACCTTCCGGTTCTCGCTGATCCACCTGAGCGTGCTGTTCGCGGCACTGCTCGTCGACCATTACCTCCGCTGATTGACCGAATGCCCGTGCCCATGAACAAGCGAAATGCCCTGAAACTGATTGCCGGCGGTGCGGGATGGGCTGGCATGGCCGCCACCCTGGGCCTCGGTCTTTCGGCCTGCAGCGAAGCCAAGCCCAGCTTCAATGCGGTCGACATCACCGGCGCCGACTACGCCCGCGACTTCTCGCTCAAGGATGCCGACGGCAAGCTGCGCAC
>NZ_JBFTPJ010000509.1:0-5966 GCF_056398445.1 Variovorax sp. 01T439_2 | reverse complement strand
CGTCGGGGCCGTCCTGAAAGCCTGCGGCAGCGGGATCGCCAATCTGGTTCAGGTTCGTGTCTATATCGACGGCATGGACAACTGGCCCGAGTTCAACAGGATCTACGCCGAGTGGGCGGGAAACAGYCAGCCTAGCCGGGCGGTGGTACCGACCAGCCAACTCCACTATGGACTCAAGGTGGAAGTCGAAGCCGTGGCGCTGCAGGGTTCCTGAAAAGTCCCGGTCGCGGACATTCGCCATCCTTGGCTGCGGCCGGACTGGTAAGACGCGGCATACCGGCTTCTCCGGTTTCCCAAACACCTCGGCTCCCTGGAGCCCTCCCTCCGCGCTTCAAGCGCAAAGAACAAGGAACAGAAATGAGCTTTCGCACCATCAACCCGGCCACGGGCGAGTTCGTCAAGGAATTCCCGCTGCAATCCGACGAACAGGTGTTCGCCGCGCTGGAGACCGCCGACAGGCGCTATCGCGAAGACTGGAAATTCAGGCCGGTGGCCGAGCGCGCCAAGATCGTCGCCCGCGCTGCGCAGATCCTGCGCGAGAAGCGCGACGAATACGTCGAGTATCTCACCCTCGAGATGGGCAAGGTCACCCGCTTCGGCTACATGGAGGTCGACCTGGTCGCCGACATCCTCGACTACTACGCGAAGAACGCGGAGCGTTTTCTTGCGCCGCAGCCGCTGCCTGACGAGCCCGGCGCCACGGTGGTGGCCGAGCCGATCGGCGTGCTCTTCGCCATTGAGCCGTGGAACTTTCCCTACTACCAGCTGGCCCGCGTCGCCGCGCCGCAGCTCGTCGCGGGCAACGTGGTGCTCATGAAGCATGCGCCTAACGTGCCTCATTGCGCACTTGCCTTCGCGCGGCTCTTCGAGGAAGCAGGCGCGCCGGAAGGCGTCTACACCAACCTCTTTTGYAGCGTCGAGCAGGCCGCGAAGCTGATCGACGACTTCCGCGTGCGCGGCGTCGCCCTGACCGGCAGCGAACGGGCGGGCGCCTCCGTTGGCGAACGGGCCGGGCGTAATCTCAAGAAGGTGGTGCTCGAGCTGGGCGGCAGCGACCCGGCGCTCATCCTGAAGGGCGCGCCGCTCGATCACGCGGTCGAGCAGTGCGTGATGGGTCGCACGTTCAACTCGGGTCAGGGCTGCGTCAACATCAAGCGCGTCATCGTCGTGGGCAAGGAGCGCGGTGCGCAGATGCTGGCGGCGCTGAAGGAGCGGTTCGCAGCGATCAAGGTGGGCGACCCGGCGGACGAAGCGACGGTGCTCGGCCCGCTRGTCAGCGAGACCGCGCTGAACGGATTGCTCAAGCAGATCGAGGAGGCGAAGGCTTCGGGCGCGCGCATCGTCTACGGCGGCAAGCGCGTCGAACGCCCCGGCTTCTATCTCGAGCCGACCATCATCACGGACATCGACGTTGACAACCCGCTCTACCAGCAGGAGGCCTTTGGCCCGGTGCTGTCCTTCTATGTCGTGGACACCGAGGAAGAAGCGATCGAGCTGGCCAATGCCACTCGCTACGGGCTCGGCGGCTACGTCTTCGACGCAGACATCGAGCATGCCAAGCAGGTGGCGTCGCGCATCGAGTCCGGCATGGTCTACATCAACTCCTGTTTCGTCGACTCGCCGGGGCTGCCTTTCGGCGGCGTCAAGAACGCCGGCTTCGGGCGCGAGTTGGCGGAAGTGGGTATCGGTGAATTCCTGAACCGCAAACTGATCCGGGTTGCCAGCGCGGCTTGAACATCGCAACACGGACAGAGCAGCCCATCAAGAAGGAACCCGGTATCCCGGCTTTCGATAGAGAAAGAAAAATCATGAACCATCGCGAAGGCGGATGCCTCTGCGGCGCCGTGCGCTACGTGCTGAAGGGCGAACCGCAGGCCGCAGCCATATGTCATTGCAGGCACTGCCAGAGACAAAGCGGCAGCCTCTTCTCCTTCAACCTCTTCATCGCCGAAGCCGACTATGAGCAACGCGGCGAGACCAAGTTCTTCGAGGACAGGGGCGACAGCGGACAGCTCTCTTACCGGCATTTCTGCGGGAGCTGCGGCTCGCCGGTGATTACCAAGGTGGCGATGATGCCCGGTCAGGTCCTGGTGAAGGCCGGCACGCTCGACAGCCTGGAGGGACTGCCGTCCCCGCAGGTCGAGATCTATACCGACCGCGCGGTGGAATGGCTCGCGCCGTTCACCGGCGCGAATCGTTTTGCGCTCAGCCCATGAACGGCCACACGTTCGCCATCACGAAGACCTGGCACCAAGTTCGGGTGCGGCATCGCGCAATGCGGTGCCTGTACCGTGCATCTCGACGGCGTCGCGACTCGCTCCTGCGTGATGCCTCTGGCGGCAGTCGCAGATCGAAAGATCACCACGATCGAAGGCGTTGGCGCAACGCCCATCGGCAAAAAAGTCCAGGACGCATGGCGCGCACTGGACGTCGTGCAATGCGGCTACTGCCAGTCAGGCCAGGTGATGTCKGCGACAGCGCTGATCGCCAGCAATCCGGCACCGAGCGACGCCGATATCGATGCTGCCATGGCCGGCAACATCTGCCGATGCGGCACCTACAACCGGATTCGTGCCGCGATCAAGCAGGCCGCGAAGAGCACATGAGCACGTCACACGAATCGTCTGGTGCGCGGCAGAGCGTGGGCCTGTCGCGCCGCAGTCTGCTCGGGTTGGTCGCCACGGTAGGCACGGCCGCCGGTGGCGGTTTGTTGTTCGGCTTCAGCGTGCCGGCACGCAGCCAGGGCGGGGCGCGCACGTCGGTGATCGACGGCGACGGCGTCGAGATGCCGCGCGAGGGCGTATTCGCCCCCAACGCCTTCATCCAGATTGATCGCCGCGGCAAGGTCACGCTGGTCATGCCGAAGGTCGAGATGGGGCAAGGCGTGTACACGTCCATTCCGATGCTGCTTGCCGAGGAGCTCGAGGTGCCGCTTGCGAGCGTCACGCTCGCTCATGCGCCGCCGAACGAGAAGCTCTTTGCCGATCCGATGCTGGCCGAACAGCTGACCGGCGCTTCGACTTCGATTCGCTACGCATGGGAGCCGATGCGAAAGGCCGGCGCGAGCACGCGCACCTTGCTTGTCATGGCCGCTGCACAGCGCTGGAAGGTCGATCCCTCGGGCTGCGTGGCGCGGGAAGGGCGGGTCTTGCATCCGCAGACCAGTCGCAGCATTGGTTACGGTGAGCTGGTCGATGTCGCAGCCAGACTGCAGCCACCGCAGAATGTCAGGCTAAAGGAGCCCAAGGACTTCAAGTTGATCGGCACCCGCGTGAAACGCCTCGACTCGCCGGAGAAGGTGAATGGTGCCGCGGTCTTCGGTCTGGATGTGCGTGTGCCCGGCATGGTGTATGCGGCGATTGCGACCTGTCCGGTGTTCGGCGGCAGGCTGGCGAAATTCGACGACACGCACACGAGAAAAATTCCCGACGTGCAGCAGGTCGTCAGCTTCGACAACGGGGTCGCCGTGATCGGGGCGCACACGTGGGCCGCGAGGCGCGGTCTGCAGGCGCTCGAGATCCAATGGGACGAGGGCGCAGGCGCCGACGTTTCGACCGAGACGATCGTCACCGACCTCGTGAAGGCGTCGCAGCGCAGCGGCGCGGTGGCGCGCAAGGAAGGCGATGTCGAGAAAGCCTTTGCCAACGCGAAGACGCGTATCGATGCGATCTACCACCAGCCGTTTCTGGCGCACGCGACGATGGAGCCGGTGAACTGCACGGTGCACGTCCGGCCGGACGGCTGCGAGGTGTGGGTGGGCACGCAGGTGCCAGGCCGCGTGGCCGATGCGGCGGCGAAGGTCACTGGGCTGCCGCCGGAGAAGATCATCGTCCACAACCATCTGCTGGGCGGCGGGTTCGGCAGGCGCCTGGAAATCGACATGGTCACGCAGGCCGCGAAAGTGGCAAGGCAGTTGAATGTGCCGGTGAAGGTCGTGTGGACGCGCGAGGAAGACATCCAGCACGACATGTATCGGCCTTGTCGTTGAGACCTTCATCGACGAACTCGCGACGCACGCGAAGGTAGATCCGGTGAAGTACAGGCAAGCCTTGCTCGGGAAGTCGCCGCGCGCGCTGAACGTGCTCAACGAAGCCGTGCGGGCGGCCAGATGGGCGGCTGGTGCACCACAAGTTAAGGGCAAAGGTCGGGGCGTGTCCCTTATGCACGCATTCGGCAGTTTCTTCGCGATGGTTGTCGACGTGACCGTGGACGATGGTGAGGTGAGCGTGGATCACGTGACCTGCGCAGTCGATTGCGGCATGGCGGTCAATCCCGACACGATCGAGGCCCAGATGCAAGGTGGCATCGTCTTTGGCCTCACGGCGGCGCTGTACGGCGAGATCACCTTCAAGAATGGACGCGTCGAGCAGAGCAACTTCAACGACTATCGGGTCTTGCGCATCAATGAAACGCCAGACATCGACGTGCATCTCGTGAAGAGCAGCGAAGCGCCTGGCGGCATCGGCGAGCCGGGCACCTCGGCGTTGCAACCGGCGCTCGCCAATGCGATCTTTGCGGCCACCGGCAAGCGGTTGCACGCCTTGCCAATCGGCGACCAACTGAAATCAAACGCGAGTGGAGGCCGTCGATGATCCACGCACCGAAGACGTTTGCCACGCTGGGATTTGCGCTCTCACTGGCATCGGGCGGCCCCGCCACGAACGCGCATGCCGCTACCGCGCCCGACCAGGCGCTGGTTTCGCGCGGAGCCTATCTTGCGAAGGCGGGCGATTGCATCGCCTGCCACTCAGCACCGCGCGGCAAACCGTTCGCCGGCGGCCTGCCTATGACAACGCCGGTTGGGCGCATCTACTCGACCAAGATCACGCCCGATCCGGACACCGGCATCGGCCGCTACACCCAGGAAGAATTCATTCGCGCGATGCGCGAAGGCATCGCAAGAGATGGCCACAACCTGTATCCGGCCATGCCGTATCCGTCGTACGCCAAAGTCAACGATGGCGACATGCAGGCGCTCTACGCCTACTTCATGCATGGTGTGGAACCCGTGAACCGGGAGAATCAGAAGTCCGAGATTCGGTGGCCATTGGGCATCCGCTGGCCGCTGAAAGTATGGAACTTCATGTTCCTCGACAAGGGCGTGTACCAGGACAAGCCCGGCAGGGATGCTGAGTGGAATCGCGGCGCCTACCTGGTGCAGGGGCTGGGGCATTGCGGCTCGTGCCACACACCGCGCGGTGTCGCGTTCCAGGAAAAGGCAGTCGACGAAGGCGGCAGCACGTTTCTCTCCGGCGCGTTGATAGAAGGCTGGTTTGCCTCGAACCTGACGGGTGAGCACAACGTCGGCCTGGGCCGCTGGAGTGGACCGGAACTCGTGAGCTTCCTGAAGACCGGCGCGAACCGGCATGCCACCGCGTTCGGCTCCATGACGGAGGTCGTCAACAACAGCACGCAGGCGATGACCGATACCGACCTCGGCGCGATGGCCGCCTATCTGAAAACGCTTCCGGCGCAGGGCGGCAATGGCGCACCACCCTATGCCTACGACGCGCAAAAGACGAAGGTGTCGCTGAGCCGGCCGGCCGGCAATGCAGGCGCCCGCATCTACACGACGCATTGCCTGCAGTGCCACGGCGCCGATGGGCGCGGTTTCGCGCCCATGCTCGCGCCGCTCGCCGGCAATCCCAATGTGTTGGAGCGCAATCCGTCGTCACTCATCAACGTGACGCTGAACGGCACCGGGGATCTCGTCGTTCGAGGTATTCCGGCGGCGTACCCGATGCCCAAGTACGCCGCCGTGCTAAGCGATCGGGACATTGCCGACGTGCTGACCTTCATTCGTGCAGGCTGGAACAACAGCGCGGGGGCAGTCAGCCCGAAGGAGGTCGCGAAGTTGAGAGGCGGCTCCTGACTTCATCCTTCCTAACATTCCATTGGAGGTCAGGATGGATCGGCTCCGGCGACGAAGCACCCCGCCGGCTGGAAGCGGGGCGAGATGTCAGTTG
>NZ_JBFTPJ010000508.1:0-4863 GCF_056398445.1 Variovorax sp. 01T439_2 | reverse complement strand
GCCCGAAGGCGCATCGATGCAGCAGGTGCTCGAAAGCGCGCCGGTGCAGGCGCACTTCCAGCAGGTGGCCAACGAGTTGGCGGCCATGGGCACCGGCAGCGCCAACCGCATCGCGCGGCTGCACCTGATGGCCGAGCCGCCTTCCATCGACAAGGGCGAAGTGACCGACAAGGGCTCCATCAACCAGCGCGCCGTGCTCAAGCACCGCGCCGAGCTCGTCGAGGCGCTGCATGCCGACACCCTGCCCTTCACCCTGAAGCCCCGCTGAACCACCACCCGAGGAGACACACACCATGAAGATCGAAGGACAAGCCGCACTCGTGACCGGCGGCGCATCGGGCCTGGGCGAAGCCACCGCGCGCGAACTCGCGCGCCTGGGCGCCAAGGTGGCGGTGCTCGACCGCAATGCGGAGCTCGCCCAGAAGGTGGCCGCRGAGATCGGCGGCGTCGCGTGCGTCTGCGACATCACCGACACCGACAGCGTCAATGCCGCGCTCGACAAGGCCGCCGCCGCCCACGGCACCGCGCGCATCCTGATGAACGTGGCGGGCATCGGCAGCGCCAAGCGCATCGTCGGCAAGGACGGCAATCCGGCGCCGCTCGAAGACTTCGTGCGCGTGGTCAACATCAACCTGATCGGCGGCTACAACATGGCGCGCCTCTTTGCGGCACGCTGCGCGAAGCTCGAAGCGCTGGACAACGGCGAGAAGGGCGTGATGCTCTTCACCGCCTCCGTCGCGGCCTTCGACGGCCAGGTGGGCCAGCAGGCCTACAGCGCCTCCAAGGGCGGCCTCGTGGGCATGACGCTGCCGATGGCGCGCGACCTCGCGCAGCACGCGATCCGCGTCTGCACCGTGGCGCCGGGCCTCTTTGCCACGCCGCTTTTGATGGAGCTGCCCGAAGCCGTGCAGCAATCGCTGGCCGCGTCGATCCCGTTTCCGCCGCGCCTGGGCAAGCCTTCGGAATTTGCCGAGCTGGCCTGCCACATCGTGACCAATGGCCACCTCAACGGCGAAGTCATTCGCCTCGACGGCGCCCTGCGCATGGCGCCGCGCTGATTTTCAGCCCCAGCAAACAGAGAGAGCCCCGCAAGGCAAGGAGACAACACCATGACCAACAGACGCCAATTCGTGCAGGCACTCGGCGGCGCAGCCGCGCTCGGCGCCCTGCATCCGCTTGCCGCACTCGCCCAGGCCGTGCAGCAGGCCAAGATCTACTACGGCTTTCCGGCCGGCAGCGCGGGCGACAGCGTGGCGCGCCGGGTGGCCGAGAAGCTGGGCGACACGCCCTATTCGAAGATCAACGCGGTGGTCGAGAACAAGCCCGGCGCGGGCGGGCGCATTGCGCTCGACACGCTCAAGGGCTCGCCGGCCGACGGCTCGGTGCTGTGCCTCGCGCAGGCCTCGGCRCTGTCGACCTACCCGCACATCTACACCAAGCTGAGCTACAGCCTTGCCGATTTCGCGCCGGTGTCCATCGGCGCGGTGATGACGCACGGCCTGGCCGTCGGCCCGATGGTGCCGGCCAGCGTGAAGACGCTGAAGGACTACATCGCCTGGGCCAAGGCCAACCCCGGCCAGGCCAGCTACGGCTCGCCGGGCGCGGGCTCCACGCCGCACTTCCTGGGCGCGCTGCTGGGCCTGAACACCGGCACCGACCTGCGCCACGTTCCCTACCGCGGCTCGCTGCCGGCCATCAACGATGTGGTGGGCGGGCAGATCGCCTCGAGCATGACGCCCGTGGGCGACTACCTGCCCTTTGCCAAGGCCGGCAAACTGCGCGTGCTCGCCACCTCGGGCGCGCAGCGCGCGGCCTACCTGCCCGACGTGCCCACCTTCACCGAACAGGGCTTTCCGGAAATCGTGGCCGACGAATGGTTCGGCTTCTTCGCGCCGGCCAAGACGCCCGCCGCCGTCATTGCCACCGCGAGCACGGCGATCCAGGCCGCGCTCAAGGACAAGGCCGTGGCCGAGGGCCTGCTGTCGGTCGGCCTGGTGGCGCACGGTTCCTCGCCCGAGGACATGAAGAAATCGCTCCAGTCCGAATACGAGCGCTGGGGTCCGCTGGTCAAGAAGATCGGCTTCACCGCCGAGTCCTGACGCACCCATGGATTACCGCCCCCGCCCCGAAGACAGCCGCTTCATCCTGAACGCGGTGCTCGACGCACCTTCGAAGCTGCGCGCGCTCGCGCCCTTCGCCGAGGTCGACGAAGCGCTGCAGCAGCAGGTGCTCGAGGAAGCGGCGCGCTTCGTGGCCGAGGCGGTGGCGCCCATCAACCGCGGCGGCGACGAGACCGGCTGCCGCTTCGCCAACGGCGAGGTCG
The DNA here is from genome assembly GCF_056398445.1 of Variovorax sp. 01T439_2. Classification (NCBI taxonomy): domain Bacteria; kingdom Pseudomonadati; phylum Pseudomonadota; class Betaproteobacteria; order Burkholderiales; family Comamonadaceae; genus Variovorax; species Variovorax sp. 01T439_2. The sequence continues at coordinate 2,540 of NZ_JBFTPJ010000508.1, read as the reverse complement.
CCACGCCGCCCGGGTTCCGCGCGGCCTACCAGGCCTTCGTCGATGGCGGCTGGCCCAGCTTGTCGGCCGCGCCTGAAGACGGCGGCCAGGGGCTGCCGGCCGTGCTCGAAGCCATCCTCTACGAATGGCTGAGCGCGGCGAACCACGGCCTCACGATGGCACCGGGCCTGCTGCACGGCGCCTATGCCTGCCTCAAGCACCACGGCAGCGACGAACTGAAGGCGCGCTACCTCCCGAAGATCGCCACCGGCGAATGGCTCGCCACCATGTGCCTGACCGAAGCCCATGCGGGCAGCGACCTGGGCCAGGTGCGCACGCGCGCGGTGCCGCAGGCCGACGGCAGCCTGCGCGTGAGCGGCGGCAAGATCTTCATCTCGGGCGGCGAGCACGACCTCACGCCCAACATCGTGCACCTGGTGCTGTGCCGGATGCCCGATGCGCCCGCCGGCCCCAAGGGCCTGTCGCTGGTGCTCGTGCCCAAGCTGCTGCYGGACGGCACGCGCAACGCGGTGCACTGCGAACGCATCGAAGAGAAGATGGGCCTGCACGGCAGCCCCACCTGCACGATGCGCTTCGACGACGCCACCGGCTGGCTGGTCGGCGAGCCGGGCCGCGGCCTGGCCGCGATGTTCGTGATGATGAATGCGGCGCGCCTGCATGTGGCGCTGCAGGGCATCGGCCTGCTCGACGCCGCCTGGCAGAAGGCCGACGCCTATGCGGCCGAGCGCCGCCAGATGCGCGCGCCCGGCGCGGTGCCCGCCAGCCGCGGCAGCGAGGCCGCGGACCTGAYCGCCGAGCATCCCGCGATCCGCCGCATCCTCGACACCCAGCGCGCCTGGATCGACGGCGCGCGCACGCTCGCCTACCGCAGCGCGCTGATGCTCGACGTGGCCGCGCACGATGCCGATGCCAAGGCGCGCGAACGCGCGCAGCGCTGGTGCTCGCTGGTCACGCCCGTGCTCAAGGCCGCGTGCACGCAGCAGGCCTTCCATGGCGCGAGCGAATGCCTGCAGGTGTTCGGCGGCCACGGCTACGTGCGCGAATGGGGCATCGAGCAGATCGTGCGCGACGCGCGCGTGACCATGATCTACGAGGGCACCAACGAGATYCAGGCCATCGACCTGCTGGTGCGCAAGGTGCTGCCCGACGGCGGCGCCGCCATGTCGGCCGTGCTGCTCGAACTGCGCGACACGCTCGACGCCTCGCGCGACGCCGATGCCGACGTGCAGCGCCGGCTCGCGCAGCTGCGCTACCTGGGCACCACCATCGCGATGGCCGCGCAGGCCAACCCCGTGCTGCCCTACGAAGTGGCCGACGACTACCTGCGCGCGGTGATGCTCGCGATGCTGGCCTGGGCCTGGGCGCGCATCGATGCGGCCGAGGCGCCCGAGGCCGAGCGCGCCGCCAGGGCCGGCCCGGCGGCCGCGCTGCGGCGCTGGGTGCTGCCCGAATTCGACATGCGGCTGGCCATCGTCAAGCGCGCCTGCGAAGGTGTCGCCATGACGCACCACGCCGCAAAAACCCCGGCCGCCGCGCGCTGACGGAAGCCCGGCCGGGCCGGCCACGAGTTACGCTCGGGCCATGCCCCGTCCATCCAAGAACAGTCCCGCCAAGGCAGAGCCGGCCGCAGCGCCAAACGGCAAATCGGAGCGGCTCGACGCCCGCATCCGCACGATGGACGCGCGGTGGGGCTGCACCTCACCGAGGCCGGAGAAAAGCTGATTCGCGAGGCCGAGCAGACCGTGACGCAGCTCGAGGCCGACGCCAGCGCCCGGCTCACGGTGCGCGAGCGCGAAACGCTGATCCGGCTGCTGCAGAAGATCTATCTGTAGCCGGGGCCACCCAGGCTAAAGCCCCCGCTCCACCATGTCGATCAGCCGCTGCCCCAGCGCATGGCTGGATTGCGCGTCCATGCCCTTGAGCGGTCCTTCGATGATCAGCAGCGCCAGGCCGTGCACGGCCGACCAGGCCAGGTATTCGGCATTGGGGCGGTGCGAAGGGTCGAGCGCACCGGCTTCCACGAGCCGGTCGATCGCGGCGCCCAGCAGCTGGAACGGGTCCTTGCCGCTGGCGCCTGCCCTTGCCGGCCCCACCTCGCCTTCGGCATCTTCCGACGACACCACGAAAGCGGTGCGGAACAGGCCCGGCTCGGCCTGGGCAAAGCGCAGGTAGCCGGTGCCGATGGCCCGCACCTGCGCCCGTGCGAAGTCGACGGGCGGCTGGTCGCAGGGCAGCACCGCCAGCTCCTTTTCCATGGCCCCGGCCGCCGCCGACAGCGCGGCCGCGCGCACCGCCAGCAGCAGCTCCCGCCGGCTCGCGAAATGGCGGTAGGCCGCATTGGGCACCACGCCCGCGCGGCGCGTCACCTCGCGCAGCGCCACCGCATCGGGGCCGCCGTCGCGCGCCAGTTCGATCCCAGCGTCGAGCAGCGCGCGGCGCAGGTCGCCATGGCGGTAGGTGCTGCGGGCCGCGGGCGGGCTCGGGGCTGGCGGGACGATGCGGGGGCTCATCAGGAATCTCCATGTGGACAGTGTCCATTA
>NZ_JBFTPJ010000507.1:0-4264 GCF_056398445.1 Variovorax sp. 01T439_2 | reverse complement strand
ACCTGGCACGGTCGATCGCGGCGCTGGCCTGATCGCCCGGTTCCGGAGCGGCTTTGCGGTGCTTCAGGCCGGCACCAGCCGCCACCATTCGGAGCGCGGCTTCTCGCCATTGCGCTCCTCTTCCACCACGCCGACCAGCAAGCCGGCGCTTGCGGCGCCCAGCTTCGAGAGCTGCAGCAACTGCTGCGGATCGCGGCACAGCGCAAAGCTCGCGTCGCCCTGCCATTCGAGGCAGCGGCCGACCTCCGCCAGCATCAGCGCAGGCTGGCCCTGCATGAAGGTGAACGGCATCAGCATGCCGGCGTCGAGCTGCGCCAGGCCCGCATGCGTCGCGCCCCAGGCGCCGCGCAGGCTCGATACACGCAGGCGGGCCCCCGCGGGCAAGGCCGCCTCGCCCGCGGCATCGAGGCACTGCCGGGCCCCGAACATCGCAAGCTCGGTCCAGAGCCCGACGCGCCGCGGCCGCCGGCCGAGCCGGTGCGCGAGCTGGTCGCGCCAGTCAACAGGCAGCGGATCGGCCGCGAAGTGGGCGACGGTGCGCCATGCGGGGGCGGAACCGGCGTTCATCGGCCATCCTCCAGCACCAGCGAGGCGTGCCCGCCGCCGAACCCGACCACGTTGAAGAGGATGTTGCGCAGCCCGGCCGGCGCCTGCGTGCTCAGCGCAATGCCGAGTTCATCGTCGATGGCATAGCCAGCGGACGGCCACACGCCACTCTCGATGCAGGCAACGAGCAAGACCAGCTCGGCGGCCCCCGAGGCGCCCAGCGTGTGGCCGATCGCCGACTTGAGCGACACCAGCGGCGGCAGCGGATCGAAGACCTGCTTCAAGGCCAGCGCCTCGATCGCATCGTTGGCCGGGCTGCCCGCGGCCTGCACCTTGACCAGGCCGATGTCCTGCGGCCGCAGCCCGCTCTGCGCCAACGCTTGATGGCACATCGCAAGCACCGCGCTGGCCTCGGTGCCCGAGGGATTGCGCCCATCGACCACGTTGGCCCCGCCCGCAATGCGCCAGCGCGCCGCGCGCGAACCGAGCCGCAATGCGGCCACCGCCTCGCCGAGCACCAGCCCGTTGCGCCCGGCGCCGAAAGGCCGCGCGCCATCCGGCGAGAGCAGCTGCATCGCGCCGAAGCCGGCCACCGTGAAGCGGTTGCCGAGCTCGGCGCCGATCACCAGCGCCTCGTCGGCCTGGCCGCCTCGGATCAGGTCGCAAGCCGCGAGCACCGCATTGAGCGCCGAGGTGCAGGCCGTGGAGATGGTGAAGACCGGCCCCTGCCAGTCGAGCGCAGCGGCCACGAGGCCCGCAAAGTCCTGCAGGTCGCCGCCGAGCCGCAGGTCCTGCACCGTGTGCTCCATGCCGCCGATGTCCAGCGAGGACGATGCGACGAAGAGCGGCCCGGACCGCGCTGCCGCTGTTCCTTCGTACGCCTGTGCGGCCACGCCGCGCACGACGCGCGCGAGCCGCTGCCGCCAGTCGCCTTCCTGCGGCGGCAGCATGTGGACCGGCCACTGCACGCCTTCCGAAACCGCGACCGGTACAGGCGGAACGCCGCCGCGTGCCAGGGCCTCCACGGCGGTCGGAAGATCGTTGCCCAGCGTGCAGGCCAGGCCCATGCCGGCAAGGTACACGCTCCTGACGCTCATGCCTTGCCCGCTTGCACCAGGTGGTCCGCCAGATGGACGATGGAAGTGAGCGCGCGGCGCGTTTCCTTGCTGTCGGGCATGCGCACGCCGAAGCGCTGCTGGATCGTCATCGACACCTGCAGCGCGTCGAGCGAATCGAGGTCGAGCCGGGCCTCGGGCCCGAACAGCGGCTCGTCGTCGCCAAGGCCGCCCGGCGGCGCGTCCTTTTCGACGGCCTCGAGCACCATGGCCTTCAGGCTGGCGATGAATTCAGCGGAATGGAAATGGGTGGTCACGATGCGCGCCTGCGAAACAGAAAGACGGCGAGAAGGAACATGGCCGCCGCAAACACCACGAGCCGGCCGACCTGCGGCAGCGTCTCGGCCACGCCGCCGCCGCGCAGCAGCACGGTGAGCAGCGCCTCCAGCCCCCAGTTCATTGGCGAGATCTCGACCAGCCGCTGCATGAAGCCCGGCATCACGAACTTGGGCACCATGATGCCGCCCGCCGCCGCCATCAGCACGTTGACCATCGGCCCGATGGTGGCGGCCTGCGCATGGCTGCGCACCGCGCAGGCCAGTGCCAGCGAGAGGCTCACCGCGGCCAGGCTCACGGCCGCCAGCGCCAGCACCAGCGCGCCCCAATGGATGCCCGCGAGCGAAAGCGCGTCGCCGCCGATCAGCGGCATCAGCCAGATGCCGGCGGCCAGCATCAGTACGGCCTGCAGCGCGTTGACGCCCAGGTAGGGCAGCGCCTTCGACATCAGCAGCATGACGCGCGACACGCCCAGGCTGCGCAGCCGGCCCAGCGCACCCGAGCTGCGTTCCTGCACGAACAGGCTGGAGAGCGAAGCAACCACGAAGAACATGCCGAACACCAGCCACGCGGGCACGTTCTGCTGCACCGAAGTGGGCCGCGGGCCGGCGGTGGCAAAGCGCTCGGCGTTCACCAGCGCCTGGATCGAGGCACCCGGCGGCGGGCCCGAGGTGCCGGGCACCGCGAGCGCCAGGCGCGCCTTCAGTTCGCCGGACGCCCCGACGAGCTCGGCGCGCAGCGCGTTGAACAGGTTGGCGTCGATGCCCGGGTCCGTCAGAAGCCGGATGTGGGCCTTGGTCGACAGCGCGGCCGATTCGAGCTCCGCCGACAGTCCGGGCTCCAGCACGATCACGTACTTGAGCGCACCGCTTCGCAGCTGCGCCTGCCAGTCGGCATCGAGCGCCCTGGGCGCGCCGTGGCTGCGCTGCCAGATCTGCTGCAGCCATTGCGCGGGTGTCTCGGTGTCGCGCCGGTCGACCGCATAGCTCAGTTCGGCCAGCGGCGGGCGGTAGATGTCCTTCAACGTGAGCGACATCAGCACGATGAAGACCATCGGCATCAGGAACAGCGCCGCCAGCCCGTGCATGTCGCGCACGAGTGCGAGCAGTTCCTTCTTGATGAGCGCGAGGAGCATGGTGCTTCTTCAGTCGCGCAGCGAGCGATGGGTGAGCGCCATGAAGAGCTGCTCGAGATCGTGGCGGCCGAACTCGGCGTGGCGCACCTCGATGCCTTCGGCTTCCAGCGCCTGCAGCACGGGGCCAGGCCCGGTGCCTTCGCGCAGGTGAATGCGCCAGTGCACGCCGCCCTGCTCCACCGTGCCGAAGCGCGAGAGCTTCTGCGCGTCGAGCCCGTCGGCGGCCAGCGTGAGCAGCATGGCGCTCTTGGACAGCAGTTGCTCGAGCGAGCCTTCGCGCAGCACGCGGCCATGGTCGAGGATGGCCACGCGATCGGCAATGGCCTCGATCTCTTCCATGTAGTGCGAGGCATAGATCACCGCCGCGCCCTGCTGCGCCAGGCTCTTGATGGCATCGAGAATGAAGGCGCGCGACTGCGGATCGACGCCCACCGTGGGCTCGTCGAACAGCATCAGCTCGGGCTCGGGCAGCAGCGCGATGGCCAGGTTGAGGCGGCGCTTGAGGCCGCCCGAGAGCCGCTCGGCGCGCACGCCGACAAACTGTTCGAGCTGCGCAAAGTGCGTGCAGGCCTCGATGCGCGCCTTCTTGCGCGCGCCGTCCAGGCCACCCGCCGCGGCAAAGCATGCGAGGTTCTCGGCCACGGTGAGCATCGGATAGAAGGCCTGGTCCTGCGGCGCCACGGCGATGCGCGTGGGGGCCTTGGCGCGCACCTGCTGCAGCGGCTGGCCGTCGATGAGGATCTCGCCCGACTGCACGGCGAGCGCGCCCGACAGATGCGAAATCAACGTGGTCTTGCCCGCGCCGTTGGGGCCGAGCAGGCCCATGACGCAACCCCGGGGCACCGCAAGCGAGACGTCGGTCAGCGCGGCCGCGTCGGCGTGCGGATAGCGGTGGCCGAGGTTCTTCAGTTCCAGCATCGGGCGGTGTCTTGTTTGGGAGGCTGCTGTTCGGGGTGCGCTCCCGCCGACGGGGTACCTTGCTCCGCGAATGTCCTCCGGCCTTCGGCCTCCCCCTTGATTTCGCTGCGCAAGGCACCCCATCGACGAGAGCGTTGGACAGAGCGGTGGTTGATCAGCGATACACACAGAGCGTGCCCAGGTGCACAGGGCATCGGGTGCTCCCCGCAGCGAAATAAAGGAGGAGCCGAAGGCGGGGGACATTCGCGGAGGGGAGTACCCGGTGGCCTGTGCA
>NZ_JBFTPJ010000506.1:0-6016 GCF_056398445.1 Variovorax sp. 01T439_2 | reverse complement strand
CTTGTAGGGCTCAGGCGGACGAACAGCGCGGATCTCAGCGGCGATTTGACCAACGCGCTGACGGTCAGCACCCTTGATCACGATTTCGGTCGGCGTTGCAGTGGCCACCGTGATGCCTTGCGGCATGTCGATGTTGACCGGGTGCGAATAGCCGACTTGCAGGTTCAACTTGTTGTTGGACGCTGCAGCCTTGTAGCCGACGCCGACCAGGTTGAGCTTCTTCTCGAAGCCCTTGGTCACGCCAACCACCATGTTGTTCACCAGCTGGCGGATCGTGCCGCTCATCGCGTTCGCTTCACGCGACTCGTTGGCGGGCTCGAAATTCAGCTTGCCGTCGTTGCTGACGACCTTGACCAGGGGATTGCGTGCAAGGTTGAGCGTGCCGCCCGTGCCCTTGACGCTGATCTGGTCTTCCTTGATCGACACATCCACGCCTGCGGGGATGGTGATCGGCATTTTTCCTACTCGGGACATTTCAGTTACTCCTCGATGTCTCGGTTAGGCGACGTAGCACAGCACTTCGCCACCGACACCGGTAGCGCGCGCCTTGCGGTCGGTCATCACGCCCTTGGGGGTCGTGACGATCGCGACGCCCAGGCCGTTCTGGACTTGCGGAATGGAAGCACTGGCCTTGTAGACGCGCAGGCCGGGACGGCTCACGCGCTCGATGCGCTCGATGACCGGACGGCCAGCGTAGTACTTCAGGGTAATGACGAGTTCGGTCTTGCCGTCTTCGGTCTTGACCTGGAAACCGTCGATATAGCCTTCGTCCTTCAGGACCTGCGAGATCGCGATCTTCACCTTGGAAGACGGGACCGACACAGTGGGCTTCGCCACCATCTGCGCGTTACGGATACGCGTCAGCAGGTCGGCAATGGGATCACTCATGCTCATGTTGTTTGCTCCTGCCTGGCTTACCAGCTGGCCTTGGTGACACCGGGGATGTCGCCATTGAAGGCCAGTTCGCGGATCTTGGCGCGGGCCAGACCGAATTGACGGAAGGTGCCACGGGGGCGACCGGTGATTTCGCAACGGTTGCGCTGGCGCGTGGGGTTCGCGTTGCGCGGAAGCTTCTGCAGGCCCAGGCGGGCAGCAGCGCGCTCTTCGTCGCTCTTCTTCAGGTCGTTGGAGATTGCCTTCAGTTCCGCGTGCTTCGCAGCGTACTTGGCGACCAGCTTGTCGCGCTTGAGTTCGCGTTGGATCAGGGATTGTTTAGCCACGGTGCGCCTCAGTTCTTGAACGGGAAACGGAAACCAGCGAGAAGCGCCTTGGCTTCTTCGTCGGTCTTGGCCGTCGTCGTGATGCTGATGTTGAGACCGCGCAGGGCATCGACCTTGTCGTATTCGATCTCGGGGAAAATGATCTGTTCCTTGACGCCGATGTTGTAGTTGCCACGGCCGTCGAACGCACGGCCGGAAATGCCGCGGAAGTCGCGAACACGCGGCAGCGCGATGGTCACGAAACGGTCCAGGAACTCATACATCTGCACGCCACGCAGCGTGACCATGCAGCCGATCGGCTGGTTTTCGCGGATCTTGAAACCGGCGATGGCCTTCTTCGACTTGGTGACCACGGGCTTCTGGCCGGCGATCTTGGTCAGGTCGGCAACTGCGTTGTCCAGGACCTTCTTGTCGGCGACAGCTTCACCCACGCCCATGTTGAGCGTGATCTTGGTGAGACGGGGGACCTGCATCGGCGACTTGTAGCCGAACTTTTCCGTCAGGTCTGGCGAACTTGATTTCGTCGCCGCTGGACTTGAAGACGCGAACAGCCACGCGCTTGCCGTCAGCACCCTGGGTGATCTTGATGCCCACGCGATCGGCCTTGCCGGTCGCGGCATTGAAGATCGCCACGTTGGATTGGTGGATGGGCATGGTCTTCTCGACGATGCCGCCGGTCGTACCCTTGAGGGGGTTCGGCTTGGCGTGCTTCTTGACGATGTTCACGCCCTCGACGACGAGGTGCRAATCATCCTTGCGCAGCGAGACGGTGCCGCGCTTGCCTTTGTCGCGCCCGGCCAACACGATGACCTGGTCGCCTTTGCGAATCTTGTTCATGGCGTTGTTGTCCTTAGAGAACTTCGGGGGCCAGCGACACGATCTTCATGAACTTTTCGGTGCGCAGCTCGCGCGTCACCGGTCCGAAGATGCGGGTGCCGATCGGCTCCAGCTTGGCGTTGAGCAACACGGCTGCGTTGCCATCGAATTTGACGAGCGAACCGTCGGCGCGACGGATGCCCTTGGCGGTGCGGACCACCACTGCGCTGTAGATCTCGCCCTTTTTGACGCGACCACGCGGAGCGGCTTCCTTGATGCTCACCTTGATGACGTCGCCCACGCTGGCATAACGCCGCTTGGAGCCACCGAGCACCTTGATACACAGGACGGACTTCGCGCCTGTGTTGTCGGCCACTTCGAGCCGGGATTCAGTTTGGATCATTGCTAGTAGTTCCCAACTTGTACCGATGCGCCTCCGGGAGGGAAACGCTGCGGTCAGTCTTGGGCCCGTCGTCCGCACCTCGAACCACTCGAGGCACTTCCGCTTTGGGCTGAAAGCTTCGCCTTTTGAAGCGAAGCCTGCGATTGTTGCACGCAGGCCAAGGCATGTCAACTGCCTTCTGAGATCGAATCGAACTGGAACTAGACTCGGCGGCGTGCGCACCTTCGATCCAGGCCCCATATCGCCCATGCGCCGCCGGCTGCTGGCGGGCGCGGGCGCCATGGCGGCGGGGCTCGCAGGGCTGGGATTGGCCGGCTGCCGCAGTCCGGCCATTCCGCCGGCGGGGTCACAACGGCTGCGCCGCCTTGCCGAGGCGCACTGGCCGTACCGGCTGAATATACAGGGCACGACCGCCGGCGGCCTCTCGGGCATCGACTACGACGCAGAAAGAAGTGAGTACCTGCTGCTCAGCGACGATCGGTCAGACCTCGATCCTGCGCGTTTCTATGTGGCGCAATGGGCGCCTCCCTGGGCGCTGCCACCCGAACCGAAAGGTGTCGTGCAGCTGCAACGCCCGGGCGGCGGTCCCTGGCCTGCGCGGCGCCGCGCCGAGCCCGGCACCCCGGTTCCGGACCCCGAATCGCTGCGCCTGCGCCCAGGCGCCGGAACCCTGCTCTGGACGAGCGAAGGCGATGTGGGCCGGGGATTCGGCCCGGCCTTGTACGAGTCGGCGCGCGACGGCCGCCTGCTGCGCGAGTTCGCGCTGCCGGCCATGTTCAACCCCGATCCGGCCCGGCGCCGGGGCCCGCGCGACAACCTGGGCCTCGAGGGCCTGGCGCTGGCGCCCGACGGCCGCCACGCCTGGCTTGGCATGGAAAACGCGCTGATCCAGGACGGCCCGGTTCCCACCACGAGGGCGCCGGGCGGTCCCTGCCGGCTGACCCGGATCGACCTGGAGACCGGCCAGGCCACGCGCCAGATCGCCTATGTGCCCGATGCGATCCCGCTGCGGCCGCTCATTCCCGGCAGCCATGCGGACAACGGCATCAGCGAGATCCTGATGCTCGACGCCGACCGCATGCTGGTGCTGGAACGCGCCTATGCCACCGGCGCCGGAAACTCGCTGCGCCTGTACGAGATCGATACCCGCAACGCCACCGACGTGCTGGCGATCGACGCGCTCGCCGCGGACAACCACCGCCCCGCGCCGAAAACCCTGGTCGCCGACTTCGCCTGGCTCGGCCTTTCGCGCCTCGACAACACCGAGGGCATGTGCTGGGGACCGCCGCTTCCGGACGGCAAGCGCATGCTGGTGGTCGTGAGCGACGACAATTTCAACCCGCTGCAGACAACCCAGTTTGCGGCATTCGAATACACCGACCGACCATGACCATCGCCGTCACCTTCCTGCCCCGCACCGCACCGCCGCCGCTGCCTCCGATCGCCTTCATCGGCGGCGGCAACATGGCCAGTGCCATCATCGGCGGCCTCATCAAGCAGGGTACGCCCGCCGGCAGCTTCGAGGTGGTCGAGCCCTTCGAGGAGGCCCGCACCAAGCTCGCGCAATCCTTCGGCATTGCCGCTCACGCCGAGGCCGGCGACGCCCTTTCGCGCTGCTCGGTGGTGGTGTGGGCGGTCAAGCCGCAGACTTTCGCGGACGCGGCCGCCCCGGTGCGCGCATTCGCGGCCAACGCACTGCACCTGAGCGTGGCGGCCGGCATTCCGTCGGGCAGCATCGCGCGCTGGCTCGGCAGCGAACGCGTGGTGCGCGCCATGCCCAACACGCCGGCGCTGGTGGGCCAGGGCATGACCGGCCTTTTTGCGCGGGCCGCGGTGGAGGCCGCCGACCGCTCCCTGGTCGGGCAGCTGCTGGCGCCGACCGGCGAGCTGCTCTGGGTCGACGACGAAGCCGCGCTCGATGCGGTGACGGCCATGTCGGGCTCCGGCCCGGCCTACGTCTTCTATTTCATCGAAGCGATGACCGAAGCCGGCGTCGAGATGGGCCTGCCGCTCGAGCAGGCCCAGCGGCTGGCCATCGGCACCTTCACCGGCGCTTCGGCACTTGCGCACAGCGCCACCGAGCCGCCGTCGGTGCTGCGCGAACGCGTGACCTCCAAGGGCGGCACCACCCACGCGGCAATCAGCGCGCTCGAGGGCGCCGACGTCAAGGCGAAGTTCAAGGCCGCCATCCGTGCGGCGCAGAAGCGCGCCGCCGAGCTGGGCGAGGAATTCGGCCGCGCCTGAGCCTCGTCAGGCCGCCAGTGCGCGCGGCCCGAGGAAGACCAGCCACTCGGCCGCCAGCGTGACGGTGCCGTCCTCGAGCTCGAGCAGCACCGCCTCCTTCAGCAGGAAGCTGTCGCCGGGCTTGGGCGTCGCCTCGAGGATGCGCACACGCGCCCGGAAGCGCGCGCCGACCGGCATCGGCCTGACGAAGCGCAAGCGGTCGAATCCATAGTTCAGCGCGTGATTCGCATCGAAGGGCAGCAGCGTCCGCATGGCCTCGCCGGTCAGCCGGATCAGGTGCGACACCTGGAAGAAGCCCGGCACGATCGTTCCGCCGTAGTTCGCCTCGCGGGCGGCGCGCTCCGGATCGAGGTGGATCCATTCGCCCTCGCCGTCGCCCGAGAGCGCCGCGTACCGGTCGACCATCTCCTGCGTGATGAGGTGCCATCCGGACAGGCCTTCCTGGCCGATCTTCTGCGTCAGGCGATCGAGCATGTGCGTCCTGTCTTTCTAGCTAGCGAATGGCGTAGCCGGCCGCGATGCCGGCAAACACGGTGAAGCCGAGCCAGTGGTTCAGCCGGAAGGCCTTGAAGCAGCCGTCGCGCGTGCGCTCGCGGATCAGCCGCCAGTGCCAGGCGGCCTGCGCCAAGGCGATGCCGATGGCCGCGAAGAACACGACCCCCAGGCCCCGGCTCGCGCCAGCCCACGCCCAGACGGCCAGGAAGATGCCGTAGCTCGCCATGACGGCCGCCACGTCGAAGCGGCCGAAAGTGATGGCCGAGGTCTTCATGCCGATCTTCAGGTCGTCGTCGCGGTCGACCATTGCGTATTCGGTGTCGTAGGCCAGCACCCAGAACAGGTTGCCGGCCAGCAGCCAGGCGGCGAACACGGGCACGCTGGCTTGCACCGCCGCAAAAGCCATCGGAATGCCGAAGCTGAAGGCGATGCCGAGCACCGCCTGCGGAACCGACACGAAGCGCTTGGCGAACGGATAGGCCAAGGTGACGGCCAGCGCCGCGAACGACCACAGGATGGTGAGCCGGTTGGTCGTGAGCACCAGCCCGAAGGCCAGCAACGCCAGCACCGCACCCAACACCAGCGCCTCCCTGACCGAGACCGCGCCGCTGGTCACCGGCCGCTGGGCGGTCCGCTTCACGTGGCGGTCGAAGTCGCGGTCGGCCACGTCGTTGACGCAGCAGCCCGCGCTGCGCATCAGGATGGTGCCCAGCACGAACACGGCCAGCAGGTGCCAGCCCGGCCAGCCTTCGGCCGCGAACCAGAGCGCGCCCAGCGTGGGCCACAGCAGCAGCAGCCAGCCGGCGGGGCGGTTCCAGCGGATCAGGTCGAGATAGAG
>NZ_JBFTPJ010000505.1:0-4302 GCF_056398445.1 Variovorax sp. 01T439_2 | reverse complement strand
CTGTTGTGGGAGTACATACGCCTGTATATGCAGGAAGGTCCCGTCACGGGCAACATTCCGCCCAATGCACCGAGCAACTACAAAAAGGTGCCGCTCTACTTGCCGCAGGAATACTCTACCTACTGCGGGAAACCGAGCCGTGCGCAATACCGACTGGAGCAAAGACCTCGCTTCCTGGAAACCACGATGCACATGATCAGTCAGATCACCTGCTCGTGGCCCACGTTTCCAAAGGAATGGCAAAGCGATTCGGGTGTTGGTGAGCCCGAGGACAAGCCAGTGCAGGCTGGTGCCGTGATGACAGCGCTCGTCTACCGGGCACAGGGCAAGCTCAGTAAAGCCGACGAGATCGAGTTCCTCCGACACTGGGGAACGTCTGAGGCGCAGCAAGAAGCGATGTCGCGCAAGGAATGAATGCGCCTGCACATTGCGGTGCATGCACCGCACTCCAAACGAAATGCTGAACCGCGCCGCGCCCCCACTCAACCCGCCACGCCAAACCCCGTGTCGAAAGTCCCCTTCACATCCAGCGGCTGCCTGATGAGCCCCACCTGCCGGTAGAAATCCGCCGTGCCCTGCTGGTCGGCGATGACCTGCGCATCGATGGGCACCCACTTCTGCTGGCGGCGCTCGAACTGCAGTTTGGCCGCCTCGGGCGGAATGCCGATGATGCGGGCCAGCGCGGCCGAGTAGGCATCGACGTTGCGGTACGACCAGAGCTGGGCCTTGACCACGCGCTGCAGAAAGTCCTGCAGCACCGGCCGCTTGGCGGCAATGGCGGCGTCGGTGGCCGCGAGGTAGCTGAGCCCCGGCAGCAGGCCGCGTCCGCTCACGAGCACGCGCGCGTGGCGGCTGACCTCGGCCAGCGCGGTGTAAGGCTCCCAGGTGGCCCAGGCATCGACCGAGCCCTGCGTGAGCGCGAGCTTGGCATCGGCCGGCGCAAGGAAGCGGATGTTGACCTCCTCGGGCTTGAGGCCCGCCGCGGTGATGGCCTTGAGCGTCACGTAGTGGCCGATGGAGCCGCGGTTGGTCGCGATGCTCTTGCCCTTGAGGTCGGCCGCGGTCTTGAGCGGCGAATCGGGCCGCACCAGCACTGCAGTGCCGTACGAATCCGAACGGTTCGCGCCGATGGCCTTGACGCGCGTGCCGGCCGCAAGCGCGAAGATGAGCGGCGCGTCGCCGATGGGGCCGGAATCGACCGCCGCGGCGTTCAGCGCTTCGGCCAGCGGCGCAGCGGCGGGGAATTCCGACCACTGGATGTCATAGCCAAGGCCTTCGAGTCCGCCGGCCGCTTCGAGCAGCGCGCGCAGTCCGCCCTTCTGGTCGCCGGCTTTGAGAACGGGGCGTCCCTGTGCGCCAGCCTGCAATGAGAAAACGGGCAAGGCCACGGCGGCGGCGAGGCCGCGTGCGAGGAGCTGTCGGCGCGATCGGTTGAGATGTGGGTTCATGGGTTCTCCGTGTTCAGTTAAAAAATAGGTCAATGGATGAAGCCGCCCTTGACGAAGCGCACCGGCTGCGCGTCCATGCGGGCGATCAGCGCGCCCAGGCCATCGGCAGGCAGTGCGGCAGCGCCCTGCCCCCACGCGACGGGCGCGCGCTCGCTGCGACACAGCAGGTCGTCGTCCGACCAGCCTGCCTTGCCGGGCGCACCGCGTGCGCGCAGCCAGCCGTCGCGATCGGCAATGAGCTGGGTGCCGGCGAGTTGATCGGTGCCGGCAATGAGCGACAGCGCCTCCCACGCAGCAGCGGAGTCGGCCACGCAATCGGCGGCCGATGCAACAGCGCTCGAAGGCGGCCGCAGCAGCACGGTGACAAGGCGTGGGTCTTCCACTGGCGCTGCATCGCCCGCCACGATGCGCACGCGCTGCCCGCGCCAGCTCGCGAGCAATCGCGGCGGCTGCGAGCCGCAGCGCACCGTCATCCCGGGCAGGCCGATGGGCTGCGGCCAGTTGCCGAGCGCACGCAGGCTCTGGCCCGCCCCCTGCGCCTTCATGTAGTCGGCCAGCGCCCAGGCATCGGCCTCGCCGAGCTTTCCGGCAAAGCCGGGCATCGTGGGTCGGCCGCCCTGCTGCACATCGCGCGTGCCGTGGAGAATGCGCCAGAGCAGATCGCCATCGGCGCGCCGCCACAGCAGCGGGCCGCTGAGGTCCGGCGGCGACACCGCCAGCGAAGCGGCGAGCGGGCCTTCGCCCTTGCCGTCAGCGCCGTGGCAGGCCACGCAGTTCTGCTGGTAGAGCACGCGGCCTTGCGCGATGGAGGCAGCCGTGAAGCCTGTCGGCGATGCCTGGAAGCTCGTGGGCGTCGCGGGCACCAGCACCACGTGCGACTCGGGCCAGGGCGCGGCGATCAGCAGCATCGGCACCAGCGTCAGCAGGTAGTAGCGCGGGCGCCGCCAGAACAGCGAGAGCAGCAACGCCAGTGCCGCCACGGCGACGAACACCAGCGTCCAGGCGAGGCTGCGCGCCTGCCCCAGGTCGATCAGCAGGTTCTCGCCCGACAGCCGCCGCGCCCATGGCCACGCCGGCTGGCCGTGCACATGCTGCGCGAGCCCGAGTGCATCGAGCATGCGCAGCAGCTGCAGCTGGGCGCCTTGCAGCAGGCCGATCAGCAGGTTGAGCCAATCGGCCTCGGGCGTGCTGTTCATCTCACCAGGTGGCGTCGAGCCCCAGGTGCCGCAACGCTTCGTGCCGCAATTGCGCCAAACGCGCATGGCCGCGATGCCGCGGATACGGCAGGTCGACCACGATCTCCGCCGCAATGCGCGCCGGCCGGTCGCTCAGCACGATCACGCGGTTGGCGAGGAACAGGGCCTCTTCCACATCGTGCGTCACCAGGAGCGCCGAGAAGCCCGCGCGCTGCCACAGGTTGACCAGCTCGCTCTGCATCGCGATGCGCGTGAGCGAATCGAGTTTGCCGAGCGGTTCGTCGAGCACCAGCAGCTGCGGATCGTTGACCAGCGCACGCGCCAGCGCCACGCGCTGCGCCATGCCGCCCGAGAGCTGGTGCGGAAAGGCCTTGGCAAAGTCAGTGAGGCCGACAAGCTTCAGCGCCTCGTCGACGCGCCCGCGCTGCGCCTTGAGCACGCCGCGCGCCTGCAGGCCCAGCGCCACGTTGTCCCACACGCTGCGCCAGGGGTAGAGCGTCGGGTCCTGGAACACGACGATGCGCGACGGGTCGGGCCGCGTGATGAGGGCATCGTCCTGCGTGATGCGGCCGGCCGTGGCGGGCTCGAGCCCGGCCACCAGGCGCAGCAGCGTCGACTTGCCGCAGCCGCTCGGCCCCAGCAGCGCGACGAACTCGCCGGGCTTCACCGCAAGGTCGATGTCGTCGAGCACCTGCAGCGGCCCTGCGGGCACATCGAACCAGTGGCTCACGCCGCGGATATCGATCTGCGCGCCGGCCTGGCGCACGCCTGCTTCAGCAACGGCGGTGGCTACCATTTCACGGTCCCCTTCTGCCACGACAGCACGCGGTCGCGCACCTTGAAGAGCAGCGTGATCAAGCCCGAGCACAGCCCGGCCATCACGATCAGCGCGGCATACATGTTCGAATACGAGGCCCAGCCCTGCGCCCACGAAAGATAGAAGCCCAGCCCCGCCTTCACGCCCATCATCTCGGCCGTGACGAGCACCGAGAACGCCGCGCCCAGCCCCATGAAAAGGCCCACGAACACCYGCGGCAAGGCAGCCGGAATCGCCACGCGCAGCACCAGGAAGCGCTCGCTCGCACCCATGGTGCGCGCCACGTCGTAGTAGTTGCGGTTGACGCCTGCGACGCCCGACCAGGTGAGCACCGCCACCGGAAAGCCCGTGGCCAGTGCGATCAAAAACACCGCGGCCGCATAGCTCGATGGAAAGAAGAAGAACGCCAGCGGCAGCAGCGCCGAAGCCGGCACCGGCCCCACGAAGCGCAGCACCGGATGCACCCAGTAGCCCGCGATGCGCGACCAGCCGATGGTCACGCCCGTGAGAAAGCCCGCGAGCGCGCCCAGCACGAAGCCATGCGCGAGCAGCCGGGTCGAGTGCAGCAGGCTTTCTCCGAGCCGGCGCCAGTCGTCGATGTAGGTCTCGACCAGGCTTTGCGGCGGCGCGAAGAACGGCGTGGGCAGCAGCGCGAGTTTGGCGGTCGCGATCTCCCAGATCGCGAACAGCACGGGCAGCGCGACAAGCCACGGGCCCGCGGGCCGCAGCGCATGTGCAACGCGGCCGGCGCGCGGCCCGAGCGATGCGGCGGCCAGCAGCAGCGCGCCCACCGCGAGGGCGGCGATGCCGAACTCGTCGGTGTAGGCCCAGTCGCTGAAGC
>NZ_JBFTPJ010000504.1:0-4302 GCF_056398445.1 Variovorax sp. 01T439_2 | reverse complement strand
CTGCAAAAGTTCTGGAACGACGTGCATCCGCGCGTTGTCGATGGCGATTTCGAAGACCCGCTGCCGCGCATGAATGCGCTGGCTGCATTGGCCGAAGCCGAGGGGCTCGGGCGCAGCGTGCGCGATGCGCGCCTGCTCGAGGACGCCGGCGCGTCGATGAGCCTGCGGCAGGTCGAGGCCCTGCTCGACTCGAGCAAGGCCGACCAGATCGATTACCCGGGCGGCATCGGCCGGCTGCGGGAAGTGGCGCGCCGCGCGCAGGAGAAGGCGGTGCCCGCGGTGGTGGCATTGCATGCGGCGCTGGAGCTGCTGCGGCGCATCCGGGAGACCTCGGAGCGGGCCCTGGGACAGAGCTGGGCCCCCGATTTCTCCCGGCTCGAACGCTCGCTTCGCACCGTGGTGCAGCTGCTGCCCGAGCAGGCCCAGCCGGAGCCGGCCGAAGCATCGCAGGCGGCAGCGCAAAGCCATGGGTCGGCGCCGGCCGCTCCTTCGGCGCAGGGCGCTGCGGCCTTGGGCAATGGCGCCTCCGGTGCGCGTGCGGCAAGCATTAAAGATATTGAAATATCGACTCGTGATGATGTGCAGGTCTTGTTGGAAAAGGCGTGCCAGTACATGGAACGCACCGAGCCCAGCCACCCGGCCCCCATGCTCATCCGCAGAGCGCAAAGGCTGCTGGACCTCAACTTTTTCCAGATCATCGAAGAACTCGTTCCCGAGGGCCTGCAGAAGATCGAAAGCCTGGCCGGCCGCTCGCTGAGCGGCGGGTCGGCAGCGGAGTGAACGGCCGGCGCAGGAACCCGGGGGCAGGCCGCCGGGACTCGACCCATACGAATAGGCATTGAGATTCAAGAGGAAGCTTTATGGCAGACAACCGTGTCAGAAACAGTGGTCAGAAGTTCATCGCGCGCAACCGGGCACCCCGCGTGCAGATCGAGTACGACGTCGAGATCTACGGCAGCGAGCGCAAGATCCAGCTGCCCTTCGTGATGGGCGTGATCGCCGATCTCGCGGGCAAGCAGGTCGACCCGATGCCCGACCTTGCCGAGCGCGACTTCATGGCGGTGGACATCGACAACTTCGACGACCGCATGAAGGCCATCAAGCCGCGCGTGGCCTTCCAGGTGCCCAACACCCTCACGGGCGAAGGGCAGATGAACGTCGACATCACCTTCGACAGCATGGACGACTTCTCGCCCGCGCGCATCGCCCGCCAGGTCGGCGCGCTGCAGCATCTGCTCGAAGCGCGCACCGAGCTTTCCAACCTGCTGTCCTACATGGACGGCAAGAACGGCGCCGAGCAGCTGATCGCCCAGGCGCTGCAGAACCCGGAGCTGCTCAAGTCGCTCGCATCCGCACCCAATCCCGCCGTTGCCAAGGCGATCGAGGCCGCGAACGAAAAGTCGGGCAACCCCGGCACCACCCCTTCCGAGTAAGCCGAGTAAGCCGACAGGATCTCCATCATGAGCACTGCACCCAAACAGACAGCGCGCGGACAGGCCGCCACCATCGAAGCGCTCGAGCCCAACGAGTTCTCCGACCTCCTGCAGCGCGAGTTCAAGCCCAAGACCGACCAGGCGCGCGAGGCGGTGCAAAGCGCCGTCAAGACGCTGGCGGTGCAGGCGCTTGAAAGCACCGTCACCATCTCGAACGATGCCTACCGCACCGTGCAGGCGATCATCACCGAGATCGACCGCAAGCTCTCCGAGCAGATCAACCAGATCCTGCACCACGAAGACTTCCAGCAGCTCGAAGGCGCATGGCGCGGCCTGCACTACCTGGTCAACAACACCGAGACCGACGAGCAGCTCAAGATCCGCGTGATGTGCGCCTCCAAGCGCGAAGTGGCGCGCTCGCTCAAGCGCCACAAGGGCATCGGATGGGACCAGAGCCCGCTGTTCAAGAAGATCTACGAGGCCGAGTACGGCCAGTTCGGCGGCGAGCCCTTCGGCGCGCTGATCGGCGACTTCCACTTCGACCACAGCCCGCCCGATGTCGAGATGCTCGGCGAAATGGCCAAGATCGCCGCGGCCGCGCACTGCCCCTTCATCGCCGGCGCATCGCCCACCGTGATGCAGATGGATTCGTGGCAGGAGCTGTCGAACCCGCGCGACCTCACCAAGATCTTCCAGAACACCGAGCACACGGCCTGGCGGTCGCTGCGCGAGTCGGAAGACGCGCGCTACATCGGCCTGGCCATGCCGCGCTTCCTGGCGCGCCTGCCGTACGGCGCGCGCACCAATCCGGTCGACGAGTTCGAGTTCGAGGAAGAAACCGACTCGGCCCTGCACAACCGCTACACCTGGGCCAATTCGGCCTACGCGATGGGCGTGAACATCAACCGCTCGTTCAAGCAGTTCGGCTGGTGCACGTCGATCCGCGGCGTGGAGTCGGGCGGCGCGGTCGAGAACCTGCCCACCCACACTTTCCCGACCGACGATGGCGGCGTGGACATGAAGTGCCCCACCGAGATCGCCATCAGCGACCGGCGCGAGGCCGAGCTCGCCAAGAACGGCTTCATGCCGCTGGTGCACCGCAAGAACTCCGACTTCGCGGCCTTCATCGGCGCGCAGTCGCTGCAGCAGCCGGCCGAGTACTACGACGCCGATGCCACGGCCAATGCCAACCTGGCAGCGCGCCTGCCCTACCTGTTCGCATGCTGCCGCTTCGCGCACTACCTGAAGTGCATCGTGCGCGACAAGATCGGTTCGTTCCGCGAGCGCGAGGACATGGAGCGCTGGCTCAACGACTGGATCATGAACTACGTGGACGGCAGCCCCGGCACGTCGTCCCAGGATACGAAGGCAATGAAGCCGCTGGCGGCGGCCGAAGTCCAGGTGGAAGCCATCGAGGACAACCCCGGCTACTACGCCGCCAAGTTTTTTCTCCGGCCGCACTATCAGCTCGAAGGGCTGACGGTGTCATTGCGGCTGGTTTCGAAGCTGCCATCCAACAAGAAGGACAGCAGCTAGTTCAACGGTGTCCCGCAATCGGGCATATATATAACTCTGGGGGTTAATCATGGCAGTAGACATGTTCATGCGCGTCGAGGGCGCGAACGGCGAATCCAAGGACTCGAACCACAAGGACTGGACCGATATCAAGTCGTTCGCATGGGGAGCAACGCAGCCTGGCAACATGGTCAGCGGCGGCGGTGGCGGTGTGGGCAAGGCGAGCTTCAACGACCTGCAGGTGCTCGCACGCATCGACAAGGCGGCGCCGTCGGTGATGAAGAACTGCGCGAGCGGCAAGCACCTGAGCAAGGTGGAAGTGTCGGTGTGCAAGGCCGGGGGCTCGCAGATCGAATACACGCGCGTGACGCTGGAAGAAGTGCTGGTCACCTCGGTGCAGTACTCGGCCGAGCAGGGCGGCGATGCGGTGCTGGTGCAGTTCGCCTTCCAGGCGGCCAAGGTCAAGCAGCAGTACTGGGAGCAGACCGACAAGGGCGGCAAGGGCGCTGAAACCGTGCTGGCCTGGAACATCAAGGAAAACCGGGAAGCCTGATTTCCCTTTTTTCGTGCTTGTTCCCGACCGGCCCGCGCATGCCGCGGGCCGGTCGCCTGCAGATAGTTGTCGACGGCCCCCCGGGGCCGTGCGCGAGTCAATGAGGAAGTTTCATGGGCGATGGGTTTGCAGTGCTGGGCGAGCGCTCCGTGGCCGAACACACCGAATGGGTACAGCGGCAGATTCGCGCGAGTCCACAGAATGCCGGCCTGCGGCTTGCCCTCGGCCACTTTCTTGCGCTGCGGGGCGACTGGCAGCGGGCTGAAGACCAGCTCAAGCTGGCCGCGAAGATCGATCCCTCCTTCGCTCCCGCCAGTGCCACCTGCGCGATGGCGCTGGCCGCTGAGCGGCATCGAACCGAATTCTGGAATGGCGGCCGTGCGCCGGCCGTCGTGGCCGGCGAGGCCGACTGGGTCGCGGCGCTGATTGCTGCCGCCGCCCTGCCGGCCGAACGCGACACCGAAGCGGCCGAGCTGCGCGAGRCCGCGCGGCAGGATGCGCCCGCATTGCAGGGCACGCTGAGCTGCGTCGACCGGTCGGACTCCCGCGCCGTGCAGGCCATCGACGGCGAGCCGGTGCAAAGCATTGAGTTCGCCTGGCTTTGCGACGGCRACGCGCGCATTGGCGCCGTGCTCGAGCTCCTCACGCCWTCGGGCTATGCGTGGCTGCCGCTGCCGGCGGTGCGCCGCCTCAAGTTCTCCCGTCCGCAGCACCTGGTCGACCTGCTCTGGGCACCGGCCGAGATCGTGCTGCATGACGGACGCGGGCTCAACGGCCTGGTGCCGGTGCGTTATCCCGGTG
>NZ_JBFTPJ010000503.1:0-4303 GCF_056398445.1 Variovorax sp. 01T439_2 | reverse complement strand
TCGCCAACGGGCGCGAGGTGGTGCGCGCGCTGCCGGGCAATGCCTTGCTGCTCGGCGAAATGGGCATCGGCAACAGCTCGGCCGCGGCGCTGCTGCTGGCGCGCCTCGCGGGGCTGGACATCGATGGCTGCACCGGCTCCGGCACCGGCCTCGACGCCGCGGGGCTCGCGCGCAAGCGGGAGGTGCTGCGCGACGTGCTGGCGCTGCATGCGGCTGCGAGCGAGCCGCTCGACGCACTCGCGGCGTTCGGCGGCTTCGAGATTGCCACGCTGGTCGGCGCGGTGCTGCAGGCGGCGCAGGAGCGGCGCGTGATCGTGGTCGATGGCTTCATCGCGAGCGCCGCGGTGCTGGTGGCGCAGGCGCTGCAGCCGCATGTGGTGCAGCGCTGCGTGGCCGCGCACAGCTCGGCGGAACCCGGGCATGCGCTGTTGCTGAAGCACCTCGGCCTGGAGCCCTTGCTGAACCTGGACCTGCGCCTTGGCGAAGGCTCGGGCGGCGCGCTGGCCTGGCCGCTGCTCGAATCGGCCTGCCGCATCCTGCGCGAGATGGCCAGCTTCGAAGCCGCCGGCGTGTCGCGCAAGGACAGTTGAACCCATGAACGGTGTCCGCCACTACCTGCTGGCGCTGCAGTTCTTCACGCGCGTGCCGGTGACCGGCCGTCTCGCCGAATGGATCGGCTTCAGCCCGCAGATGCTGCGTGCGAGCGCGGCGCATTTTCCGGGCGTGGGCTGGCTCGTGGGTGGCGTGGGCGCGGCTGTTTTCGTGCTCGCGCTGCGGGGCTTGCCGGGTGTGGCCGGCGCGCTGGCCGCGGCGCTGCTGAGCATGGCCGCAACGGTGCTGCTGACCGGCGCCTTTCATGAGGATGGCCTCGCCGATGTGGCCGACGGCCTGGGCGGATCGGCCGACCGCAGCCGCGCGCTCGAGATCATGAAGGACTCGCGCATCGGTGCCTTCGGTGCCATTGCGCTGGTGCTGGCGCTCGGCCTCAAGGCCGCGCTGCTCGCGTCGATGGCGGGGCAGGGCGCGCAGGCGGTGGCCGGTGCCATCGTCGGCGCGCATGTGCTGTCGCGCCTGGCGCCGCTGTTCCTGATCCGCTGGCTGCCGTATGTGGGCGACAGCGGCGCGAGCAAGGCCAAGCCGCTGGCCGATGCGATCGGCGGCGGTGCCTTGCTGGTCGGCGTGCTCTGGTCGGTGCCCGCTGCCCTGCTGATGCTGGCGACGCAGGGCCCCGCACGAACGATCGCCATGGCGGTGGCATGCGCCCTGGCGGCGCTGGTCATGGCGCGCATGTTCCGGCGCCGGCTGCAGGGATTCACCGGCGACGGGCTCGGCGCGACGCAGCAGCTGTGCGAGCTCACGATCTACCTGGCGCTGGCGTGGCAGGCATGAAGCTGTGGCTGGTACGCCATGCGCAGACAGACGCCGCGCCGGGCCTTTGCTACGGCCGCACGGATGTGGGCGTGCCGGCCGAGGCGACCCTGGCGGTGGCGCATGCGGTGGCTTCGCGCCTGCCCACGGACCTGGCGCTGGCGCACTCGCCCCTGCGGCGCTGCGCCGAACTCGCGCAGACCATCGGCAGGCTGCGTCCGGACCTTGCCACGCGCGCCGATCCGCGCCTCGCCGAGATGGATTTCGGCGCCTGGGAAGGCCGGCCCTGGTCGTCGATCGCGCGTGCCGAGTTCGACGCGTGGACCTGCAATTTCGCCGAAGGGTGCCCGGGTGGGCATGGCGAAAGCACGGCCCGCTTCATGCAGCGCATCGGCACGGCCTTCGATGAATGGCGCGCGTCGGGGCAGGACGCGGTGTGGGTCACGCATGCGGGCGTGATGCGGGCGGTGGAGCTGCTGCATCGCGGCGTGCGGCGCGTCGACGATGCCGCGCAGTGGCCGTCGGCGCCCATTGACTACGGGGCGTGCCAGCTGATCGAATGCAGCTGATGCACGGCGGCACCCGCTGCCGCGCGCCACGGTCCGCCAACGCGATGCCGACACTGCCCAAGAACGAACGCCTGTACCTGCGCCTCGACGACGACCCCTTGCACGGGCCGGAGGCCGGCATGCCCGCGGGAACGCTGCGCGCCTTTCCGGTCGCCGAGCCGCTGCGGACGCACGTTGCGCACATTCTTCTCTACAGGGAAACGCTGCCCGAGGGCCGCGAGGTGCTGGAACGCGTGCTGCCCGATGGGGCGGTGCGGCTGGTCTTCAACCTGGGCGATGCGCCCTCGGCGGGCGAGAGCACCGGACATGCGGTCGAGGCCATCGGCGCGTCGGCGGCGCCGGCCCTCGTGCGCCTCTGCCGGAAGATGGAAGGGCTGTCGGTGACCCTGCGTCCCGGCGCGGCCGCGGCGCTGCTGGGAAGGCCGGCCAGCGAGATCGCAGGCACTGCCGTGCACCTGGACGAACTGTGGCGCGGCCGCGGCGCCGAGCTGCTCGAGCGCATCGCGCTGCAGCCGGACGACGCGTCGCGCGTCTCGGTGCTGTGCGCGGCCCTGCAGCGCCGGCTCGCTGATGGCGACGGCGCCGTTCACGCGGCGGCCATGCGCGCGGCGCAGCTCATCGCCACGTCGGGCGGGCGGCGTCCGCTGCGCGAGGTGGCGGCTGCCGTCGGGCTTGGCGAGCGGCGGCTGCAACAGGTCTTTCGGCAGCAGGTGGGCCTGTCGCCGCGGGCCTGGAGCCGGCTCGCGCGGCTGCATGCCTGCGTGCGCGCCTTGCGCCTGCAGCGCGAGCCCGCCTGGGCCAGCCTTGCGCTGGATGGCGGCTTCTATGACCAATCGCACCTCATCAACGAGTTCCAGGCGCTTTGCGGCCTCACGCCGACGGAATTTCTGGGCCGCGCGATTTCGGGTTCTTCCAAGACGGCGGATTGACGCGGCCTTACCGTCGTCGCCTCTCACTCGCAACGAAAGGACAGGACGATGCCAGCTGAAAGCAGGGAGCGCCCGTTGAAGGGCTGCGTGGCCGTGGTGACCGGAGCGAGCCGCGGCGCCGGCCGCGGCATTGCGCTGGAACTGGGCGCCGCGGGCGCCACCGTGTACGTCACCGGGCGAAGCACGCGCGGGCAGCCGGCAAATACCTATGGCCAGCTGCTCGCGCTCTCGGAGCTCGAAGCCCTGCCGGGCAGCATCGACGAAACCGCCGACGAGGTCACACGGCTGGGCGGACGCGGCATCGCGGTGCGCTGCGACCACACGCAGGAAGACGAGGTGAAGCGGCTCTTTGCGCAGGTGCAGCGCGAGCAGGGCCGTGTGGACCTGCTCGTCAACAACGCCTGGGGCGGCCACGAAACTTTCACCGGCGTCTTCGAGGCGCCGTTCTGGGAGCATCCGCTTGCCAACTGGGACTCGATGTTCGACCGCGGCGTGCGCAATCACCTGCTGGCCAGCCGCTTCGCCGCGCCGCTGATGGTGGCGCAAAAGAGCGGGCTGATCGTGACCACCACCTTCTGGGACCGCGGCAACTACCTGCGCGGGAACCTGTTCTACGACCTGGCCAAATCGGCCATGACCCGGCTGGCCTTCGGCATGGCGCAGGAGCTTCGCCCGCACGGCGTCGCTTCGCTGGCCGTGTCGCCGGGCTGGATGCGCACCGAGTTCGTGCTGGCGGCCCACAAGACCGACGAGGCGCATTGGCGCGAGCACCCGGCGCTGGCGCGAACCGAGTCGCCGCGCTATCTCGGCCGCGCGGTGGCCGCGCTCGCGGGCGACGCGCGGGCGCTCGAGAAAAGCGGCGGCGTGCACCGCGTGGCCGACCTGGCGCGCGAATACGGCTTCACCGACATCGACGGCCGGCAGGTCGAGGCATTCGAGCTGTAGCTGGGGAACAGGCCGGGCTCAGTACGGCCTCAGGCCGACTTGGGCCGCGGCGTCTTCGGCTTGTAGTCGCAAAAGGGTGCCACCGCGCATTCCCAGCACTTCGGCGTGCGTGCCACGCAGATGTAGCGCCCATGCAGGATGAGCCAGTGGTGCGCATGCAGCCGGAATTCGAACGGCACGCGTTTCTCCAGCTTGAGCTCCACTTCGAGCGGCGTCTTGCCCGGCGCGAGCCCGGTGCGGTTGCTGACGCGGAAGATGTGGGTGTCCACGGCGATCGTCGCCTCGCCGAACGCCACGTTGAGCACCACGTTGGCGGTCTTGCGGCCGACSCCCGGCAGCGCCTCGAGTTCGGCGCGCGTGCGGGGCACCTCGCCGCCATGCTTCTCCACCAGGATGCGGCAGGTCTCGATCAGGTGCTTGGCCTTGCTGCGGTACAGCCCGATGGTCTTGATGTAGTCCTCCAGGCCCTCCACGCCCAGCCGGAGCATCGCC
>NZ_JBFTPJ010000502.1:0-4311 GCF_056398445.1 Variovorax sp. 01T439_2 | reverse complement strand
GCACCCACGATGCCGCTGCTCAATGTCGAAGACCACCGGCGCCGTGCGCGCCGGATGTTGCCGCGCCTCGTGTTCGACTATGTCGACGGCGGTGCCGAGGACGAGCGCTGCCTGCAGCGCAACCGCGATGCGCTCGAACAGCTGCCGCTGATTCCCGAATGCCTGCGCGACACCAGCACGGTGGACATCGGCATCGAACTGTTCGGCCGCCGCTGGCGCGCGCCTTTCGCGGTCGCGCCCATCGGCCTGGCCGGCCTGGTGCGCCCCGGCGCCGACGCCCTGCTGGCCCGCGCGGCCCAGGGCGCGGGCGTGCCCTTCGTTCTCTCAACCGCATCGAACACGCGCATCGAGGACGTGCGCGCGGCCGCGCCCGACGCCACGCTGTGGATGCAGCTGTACGTGATGGGCGAGCGCGCCATTGCCGAGCGCATCGTGCGGCGCGCACGCGCGGCCGGCTTCGAGGCGCTGGTGCTCACGGTCGACGTGCCGGTCAGCGGGCTGCGCGAGCGCGACCTGCGGCACGGCTTCCGGTTGCCGATGCGCCTCACGCCCGCCACCGTGCTCGACATGGCGCGCCATCCGGCGTGGCTGATGCGGCTCGCACGCAGCGGCATGCCGCAGTTCGCGAACCTGCTGCCGGACGACGACGGCGCGCCCGTGTCCGCGCAGGCGCAGGCCGCGCTGCTCTCGCGCACCATGGACCGCCGGCTCACCTGGGAAAGCCTCGCCTGGCTGCGCAAGCTCTGGGACGGCCCGCTGCTGGTCAAGGGCCTGCTCGGCGCCGGGGACGCGCGGCGCGCCGTGCGCCACGGCGCGGACGGCATCGTGGTGTCGAACCACGGCGGCCGCCAGCTCGATGCGGCGCCCGCGAGCATCGCCGTGCTGCCCGCGATGGTGGATGCCGCCGGCGGGCGCATTCCGGTGCTGATGGACGGCGGCATCCGGCGCGGCAGCGACGTGGTGAAGGCGCTGGCACTGGGCGCGCGCGGCGTGCTGGCCGGACGTGCGCCGCTCTACGGCCTGGCCTGCGGCGGCGAGCAAGGCGCGTTGTCGGTGCTGCAGCTGCTGGCACAGGAAACCGAACGCACCATGACGCTGCTCGGCGCCACGCACGCGGCCGAGCTCGGGCTGCGCCACGTCGGCCGGCCCGAGCCGCCGCCCAAGGAAACCCTGCAAGGGAAACCCGCCATTTACGCGGCGCGCGCCGCTGCCTAGATTGCACGGATTAGTTCAGAAACATAACGAAGGAGACCATGAAAACCCACCGCCACTCCCATCATCCGAAGCGCCCCGCTGCGCCGGCCCTGATCGCCATCTGCGCCGCCCTTGCACTCGGCACGCCCGCCGTGCAGGCGCAGGACAAGGCCGTGCAGATCAAGCTCTCGAGCTGGGTGCCCGCGCAGCATCCGCTCAACCCCGCGCTGCAGGCCTGGGCCGACGACATCAAGAAGGCGTCGAACGGCAGCATCACCGCCATCCTGTTTCCATCGGAGCAGCTCGGCAAGGCCTTCGACCACTACGACATGGCGCGCGACGGCATCGCCGACTTCGCCTACGTGAACCCCGGCTACCAGCCCGGCCGCTTTCCGGTGATGGCGGGTGCGTCGCTGCCCTTCCTGTTCGCCAACGGCAAGGAGGGCTCGGCCGCCATCGATGCCTGGTACCGCAACTACGCGGCCAAGGAAATGAAGGACGTGAAGTACTGCTTCGCGTTCGTGCACGACCCCGGCACCTTCCACTCGCGCAAGAAGATCACGCTGCCCACCGACATCAAGGGCATGAAGGTGCGGCCCGCCACCAGCACCGTGGGCCAGCTGATCACCTCGCTGGGCGGCACCAACGTGCAGGCCTCGGCGCCCGAGTCGCGCGACATGCTGGAGCGCGGCGTGGCCGATGCCATCACCTTCCCCTGGGGATCGATCGGCCTGTTCGGCATCGACAAGGTGGTCAAGTACCACATGGACGCGCCGCTCTACGTCACGCCCTTCGTCTGGGTGATGAACAAGGGCAAGTACGACGCCATGTCCGCCGGCCAGAAGAAGGTGATCGACGAGCACTGCACCAGCGAGTGGGCCCAGAAGGTGGCCGGGCCGTGGGCCGACTTCGAGTTCGGCGGACGCGCGAAGATCGCTGCGCAGCCGGGCCACGAGGTCTACAAGCTCACGCCGGAGCAGCTCGATGCCTGGCGCAAGGCCGCAGCGCCTTCCGAGGCGCAGTGGGCCGACACCGTGAAGAAGGCGGGCGAAGACCCGAAGGCCGTGATGGATGCGCTCAAGGCCAGCCTCGCCAAGTACAAGTCGGCGCTCTGAGCGATGGCTGCCCGGTCCGTCCGCTACATGGACCGCGCGATCAACACGATCGAGTGGCTTGCCGCCATCTTCGTGGGGATCGTCGCGCTCAACATCTTCGTGGCCGTGGTGCTGCGCAAGTTCTTCGACACCTCGATCCCCGACGCCTACGACTTCGGCCGCATGCTGCTGGGCATCCTGATCTTCTGGGGCATTGCGGCCACCAGCTACCGCGGCGGCCACATCACGGTCGACCTCGTGTGGACGGCCGCGGGCCCGCGCATGAAGCGCGTGATCGACGTGTTCGCCACGCTGGTGCTGCTGTTCGTGGTGGCGGTGCAGACGGCCATGCTGTGCGACAAGGTGCGCGGCACCTACGTGGACAACGTGCTGACCTACGACATGAACATTCCGACCTGGCCGTTCTATGCCGTGGCCTGGGCCGGCGACGTGTGCGCGGTGCTGCTGATCGCCATCCGCACCTATCGGCTGATCTTCCATCCCGAGCAGCTGGAAGAAGTCCACGCTGAACAGAAAGCCGATGAATGAGCCCCGATGCAGTTGCGATTCTTGGCTTCGTGGTCCTCTTCGCGCTGATGCTCTTGCGGGTGCCGGTGGGCATGGCGATGGGCCTCGTGGGCGTAGCGGGCTACAGCTATCTCGTGGGCCCTGGGCCCGCGCTCAAGCTGGTCGGCCAGACCTCCATGCGCACCGTGACCGACTACACCTTCGGCGTGATCCCGATGTTCATGCTGATGGGCGCGCTGGTGTCGGTGTCGGGCGTGAGCCGCGAACTCTTCAAGGCCGCCAACTCGATGATCGGCCACATGCGCGGCGGGCTCGGCGTGGCCACCGTGGTGGCCTGCGGCGGCTTCGCGGCGATCTGCGGCTCCTCGGTGGCCACGGCCGCCACCTTCTCGGCGGTGGCCTATCCGGAGATGCGGCGCTTCAACTACCCGCAGTCGTTCTCCACCGGCGTGATCGCCGCGGGCGGCACGCTGGGCGCCATCCTTCCGCCTTCGACTGTGCTCGCGGTCTACGCCATCCTCACGCAGCAGGACATCGGCAAGCTCTTCATGGCGGGCATCGTGCCCGGCATCCTGGCCATGGCGATGTACGTGCTGACCATCGCGATCATCGTGAAGGCGCGGCCCGGCTGGCTGCCCGGCGGCGAGGTCAAGCCGTGGTCGGAACGCCTCAATGACCTGAAGAACGTGTGGGCGCCGCTGGTGCTGTTCGTGTTCGTGATCGGCGGGCTCTACGGCGGCTTCTTCACGCCCACCGAGGCCGGCGGCGTGGGCGCGAGCGGCGCCTTCATCCTCGGGCTGCTGCGGCGCAAGCTCGACGGCCCGAAGATCCGCGAGGCGCTGCTGTCGGCCACGCGCACGGCGGCGGCGGTGTTCACGGTGCTGATCGGCGCGCTGCTCTTTGGCTACTTCCTCACCATCACGCAGAGCCCGCAGAAGCTCACGGAATTCCTCACCGGCCTGGGCATCGGCCGCTACGGCGTGCTTGCGCTCATCATGCTGATGTACCTGGTGCTCGGCTGCCTGATGGACGCCATGGCCATGATCATCCTCACGGTGCCGATCATCTTTCCGGTGATCGTGCACCTGGGCTTCGATCCGATCTGGTTCGGCGTGATCATCGTGATGACGGTGGAACTGGGGCTGATCCATCCGCCGGTGGGGATGAACGTGTTCGTGATCAAGAGCGTGGTGAAGGACGTGAGCTTCACCACCATCTTCAAGGGCGTGCTGCCGTTCATCGTGACGGACATCGTGCGCCTGGTGATCCTGATCGCGTTTCCCATCATCGCCCTGTGGCTGCCGACGAGAATGAACTGATGAGCATGGCCAAGGAAATCATCTACACCGCACGCGTCGAGTTCGGCGACTGCGATCCCGCCGGCATCGTCTGGTTCCCCAACTTCTTCCGCTGGATCGATGCGGCGTCGCGCCACTTTTTTGCCGAATGCGGCGTGCCGCGCTGGGAAGAAACGGCCGAGACGCTGGGCGTGATC
>NZ_JBFTPJ010000501.1:0-4325 GCF_056398445.1 Variovorax sp. 01T439_2 | reverse complement strand
GGAGTACCCGGTGGCCTGTGCACGCGCCCCGAACAACAACGCCAAGAACAATAAGACAAGCAACCCGCAACACAACAACACGCCGCGGAGCCACTGACATGCTGAAGCTTCACGACATCCACGCCTACTACGGCAAGAGCCATGTGCTGCATGGCGTTTCCTTCAACGTGGGCGCCGGCGAGATCGTCGCGCTGCTGGGCCGCAACGGCTCGGGCCGCTCGACCACCGCCAAGGCCATCATGGGCCTGGTGCATGCCGAGGGTACGCTGCGCTGGAAGGACCAGGACATCCTGCGCAGGAAGGCCTACGAGATCGCCCACCTGGGCATCGGCTACGTGCCCGAGAACCGCGACATCTTTCCCAAGCTCACGGTGCACCAGAACCTGCTCCTGGGCCAGAAGGGCTCGGGCAAGGGCAGCCGCTGGTCCTTCGACGACATGTACGGCATGTTCCCGCGCCTGAAGGAGCGCCAGCACACCGAGGCCGGCGTGCTCTCGGGCGGCGAGCAGCAGATGCTCACGCTGTGCCGCACCCTGATGGGCGACCCCGACCTGATCATCATCGACGAGCCCACCGAAGGCCTTGCGCCCAAGATCGTCGAGCTGGTGGGGCAATACCTGAAGACGCTCAAGGACAAGGGCATCTCGGTGCTGCTGATCGAGCAGAAGCTGACCATTGCCATGCAGATCTCGGACCGCGCGCTCGTCATGGGCCACGGCAGCATCGTGTTCGACGGCACGCCCGACGGCCTGCGCGCTGACGCCACCACTCGCAAAGAGTGGCTAGAGGTCTGAAGAAGCCCTCCGCGGATCCGGGCCGCGCCCCGGATCCCCTTGTCCCAACAGCGACTGCGTGCCATTGTTGCGCTGCGCCAAACGCCTAGAATCTCCCGAAAAAGAACACTCGTGCTTTTTCTTCTTTTTCTTCACACACCAAGGAACGCAGCATGACGGCTGAATACAAAGTGCTCGGCGATGTCGCCGTGATCACACTGACCAACCCTCCGGTCAACGGTCTCGGTTTCTCGACCCGCATCGGCATCACCGATGGGCTCGCGAAGGCCAATGCCGACGACGCCGTCAAGGCCATCGTCATCACCGGCGCCGGCAAGGCGTTCTCGGGCGGTGCGGACATCAAGGAATTCGGCACGCCCAAGGCGCTGCAGGAGCCCAACCTGCTGAGCGTGATCCTTGCGCTCGAGGCTTCGCCCAAGCCGATCGTCGCGGCGATCCACTCGGTGTGCATGGGCGGCGGCCTCGAGCTGGCGCTCGGCTGCCACTACCGCGTGGCGGCGCCCGGCACCAGCATTGCGCTGCCCGAGGTCAAGCTGGGCCTGATTCCCGGCGCCGGCGGCACGCAGCGCCTGCCGCGCGTGCTGGGCGTGGAGACCGCGCTCAACATCATCGTGAGCGGCGAGCCCGTCAAGAGCGAACTGCTCGCCGGCCTGCCGGGCCAGAAGCTGTTCGACAAGCTCGCGGCCTCGCCCGAATCGGTGTTCGAGGAAGCCGTTGCATTCGCCAAGAGCGTCGCGGGCAAGACCGGCGAAGCGCTGCCGCTGGTGCGCAACCTGCCGTGCAAGCACCCGCAGGGCGATGCCTACTTCCAGTTCGCGAAGAACATGGTCGGCGGTATGTCGAAGAACTACCCGGCGCCGCTCAAATGCGTCGACGCCGTTCAGGCGGCGACGAAGATGAAGTTCGACGAAGGCATGACCGAGGAGCGCCGGATCTTCACCGCGCTGATGTTCACGCCCGAATCGCTGGCGCTGCGCCACCTGTTCATGGCCGAGCGCGCGGCCTCCAAGATTCCCGACGTGCCCGAGGACACGCCCAAGCGCGAAGTCAAGTCGGTGGGCGTGATCGGCGCCGGCACCATGGGCGGCGGCATCTCGATGAACTTCCTGAACGCGGGCATTCCCGTGAAGATTCTCGAGATGAAGCAGGAAGCGCTCGACCGCGGCATTGCCACCATCAAGAAGAACTACGAATCGCAGGTCAAGAAGGGCAAGCTCAAGCAGGACAAGTACGAGCAGCGCATGGCGCTGTTGAGCACCACGCTCGACTACAACGACCTGAAGGATGCCGACCTGATCATCGAAGCCGTGTTCGAGGAACTCGGCGTGAAGGAGAAGGTGTTCAAGGAACTCGACCGCGTGGCCAAGAAGGGCGCGATCCTGGCTTCCAACACCTCGACGCTCGACGTCGACAAGATCGCAGCCTTCACCCAGCGCCCGCAGGACGTGGTCGGCATGCACTTCTTCAGCCCGGCCAACGTGATGAAGCTGCTCGAAGTGGTGCGCGGCAAGGCCACGTCCARGGACGTGCTGGCCACGGTGATGGACATTGGCAAGAAGATCAAGAAGACGGCCGTGGTCTCGGGCGTGTGCGATGGCTTCATCGGCAACCGCATGATCGAGCAGTACTCGCGCCAGGCCGGCTTCCTGCTGGACGAGGGCGCCACGCCGCAGCAGGTCGACAAGGCCGTTGAGAAGTTCGGCTTTGCGATGGGCCCGTTCCGCATGGGCGACCTGGCTGGCAACGACATCGGCTGGGCCATTCGCAAGCGCCGGGCCGTCGAGCATCCGGACATGAAGTACAGCCGCACGGCCGACAAGCTCTGCGAACTGGGCCGCTTCGGCCAGAAGACCGGGGCAGGGTGGTACGACTACCAGGCCGGCAAGCGCGATGCGATTCCGTCGGAGCTCGTCAACAAGATGATCGAGGACCACCGCAAGGAACTGGGCATCACGCCGCGCAAGATTTCCGATGAAGAGATCGTGCAGCGCCTGGTGTATGCGCTGGTCAACGAAGGCGCGCACATCCTGGAGGACGGCATTGCCTCGAAGTCGGGCGACATCGACATGGTGTACCTCACCGGCTACGGCTTCCCGGTCTGGCGCGGCGGCCCGATGCACTACGCRTCGCAGGTGGGCCTGTACAACGTGGCCGAAACCATGAAGCGCTTTGCCAAGAACCCGCGCGACGATGCCGAGTTCTGGCAGCCCGCGCCGCTGATCCAGAAGCTGGTGGCCGAAGGCAAGCAGTTCAGCTGATCGCGAAGGACTCCGGCCGCCCATGTTGAAACGCATCTTTCTCGGGCTGCTGCTGGTGCTTCTGGCACTGGCGGCGGCCGTGGCGGTCAAGACCTGGACCACGCCATCGCAGCAGCTGGCGGTGGCGCCCGCACCCAAGCTGGACATCGACCTGCAGGCGGCCGCGAAGCGGCTGTCCACCGCGATCACGTTCCGCACGGTGTCGGCCCTGGACGACCCGGCCGCGAACCTGGCCGAGTTCGACAAGCTGCATGCCTACCTCGCGCAGCAGTTCCCCAAGCTCCACGCCACCCTCAAGAAGGAAGTGGTCGGCAACAGGGCGCTGCTCTACACATGGGCCGGCAGCGATCCGCAGGCCAAGCCCATTGCGCTCATGGCGCACCAGGACATGGTGCCCGTTGCCCCGGGTACCGAGAAGGCCTGGACGGTCGACCCCTTCGCGGGCGAGATCAGGGACGGCTTCGTCTGGGGCCGCGGCACGCTCGACAACAAGAGCAACCTGTTCGCGCAGATGGAAGCCATCGAGCTGCTGGTTGCGAGCGGCTTCCAGCCGAGGCAGACCGTCTACCTCGTGATGGGCGACGACGAGGAGGTGAGCGGCCTGCGCGGCGCGCAGCCCATTGCCGAACTGCTCAAGTCGCGCAACGTGCGGCCCGATTGGGTGCTCGACGAGGGCCTGCTGGTCCTCGACGGCGTGCTGCCGGGTCTTTCCAAGCCCGCGGCGCTCATTGGCCTGGCGGAGAAGGGCTACGGGACCTTCTTTCTCTCGCTCGACACTGCGCCCGGCCATTCGTCGATGCCGCCGCAGCACAGCGCCATCGGCAGCATGAGTGCGGCGCTCGCGCGGCTCGAGGCCAACCCGATGCCCGGCGGCATCAAGGGCGTGGCCGSSCAGATGTTCGGCRCGCTCGCGCCCGAGATGAGCGGCGTGAACCGCGTCATGCTCTCCAACCTGTGGCTCACCGAACCGCTGGTGCGCGGCCAGCTCGAAAAGAGCCCGAGCAGCAACGCGATGCTGCGCACGACCACGGCGCTGACCATCGTGCGTGCCGGCAACAAGGACAACGTGCTGCCCGGCCGCGCCGAAGCGGCGGTCAACTTCCGCATCCTGCCGGGCGACAGCATCGACAGCGTGGAAGCGCACCTGCGCAAGAGCCTGGGCAACGACGAGATCAAGATCAAGCGCTATCCCGGCAACTCGGAGCCGTCGCCCGTGTCGCCGACCGACAGCACCGGCTACCGCGCGATCCAGCAGGCGGTGCGCCGGTGCGCC
>NZ_JBFTPJ010000500.1:0-5029 GCF_056398445.1 Variovorax sp. 01T439_2 | reverse complement strand
CGCGGAGACCGTGCAGGCGCTGCTGGCCACCGGGCGGGACGTGCTGTTCCTGGTCGAGGGCGATGCCTCCACCTACGCGAGCTTCTGCTACCTGGCGCGCGTGCTGCGCGAGCTCGACCCGGCCGCGCGCATCGACGTGGTGCCCGGCGTCACCTCGTTCAACGCGGCCTGCGCGCGCCTGCAGCTGCCGCTCTCGGAGCAGGACGACACCGTGGCCATCGTGCCGGCGGCCTACGGCATTGCGGCGGTCGAGAAGATGCTGGACGACTTCGACACGCTGGTGCTCATGAAGGTCAAGCCGCTGCTCGACGACCTGATCGACCTGCTGGCGCGGCGCGGCCTGCTCGCGCACAGCCGCTTCATCGAAAAGGCCGGCTCGCCGGTCGAACGCATCGTGCACGACGTGGCCAGCCTGAAGGGCAGCAAGGTCAACTACTTGTCGCTGCTGCTGGTGAAGAACCCCGGCCGCGAACGCGGCGAACTGGTGCGCGGCTGCCGCAAGAAGACCAGCACCGAAATCGAAGAGGACAACCCGAATGACGAATGAAGCCGCACCCCGTGTGGTGCTTGTGGCCATCACCAAACATGGCGCGCAGCAGGCCGCCGGCCTGGCCCGCCAGCTGCCGGAGGCCAGCGTGTGCGTGGCGGACAAGTTCGCGCCGCTCATGGCCGGCTTGCCCAACCCGGAGCAAGGACGAGGACCCGGGCGTGCTGGTGGTGGACGACGCCGCGCAGTTCGTGATTCCGGTGCTCTCGGGCCACGTGGGTGGCGCCAACGCGATGGCCGAGCAGGTCGCTTCGCTGCTGGGCGCCACGCCGGTGCTGACCACCGCGTCGGACGTGGGCAAGACGATTCCGGTCGACATCCTCGGCCGCGAGCTCGGCTGGAAGGTGGAGGCACCCAAGATCAACATCACGCGCGTCTCGGCCCATGTGGTGAACGGCGAGCCGATTGCGGTGGTGCAGGAAGCGGGCAGCGCCGGCTGGTGGACCCGCCCCACGCCCCTGCCCGCCAACATCCACCGCTTCGCGCGCTTCGACGAGGTCGACCTCGCGCGCTTCAAGGCCGTGCTGTGGATCACGCAGGCCGAAGTCAGCGCCGAACGCTGGAGCGCGCTGGCCGAGCGGCTCGTCGTCTATCGGCCGCCGCTATGAGCACCGTGCGCTACGCCATCGGCTTGGGCTGCGACCGCGGCACGCCGCAGGCCACGCTGCAGCAGGCGATCGACGAAGCGCTGGCCGGCATCGGCACGCAGCTCGCGCAGGTGGCGGCGGCAGCCAGCATCGACCTGAAGGCCGACGAACCGGGCCTGCTGGCACTGGCCGCGGCCCACGGCTGGGCGTTGCGCTTCTACTCTGCCGCGCAGCTGGCAGAAGTGCCCGTGCCGCATCCGTCGGAAACGGTGCGCCGCCACACCGGCACGCCTTCGGTCAGCGAGGCGGCCGCGCTGCTGGCCGGCGGCGGCCTGCCGATGGCGGCGCTGGTCGTCCCCAAGCACAAGCACCGCGGCGCCGACGGGCGCCACGCGACGGTCTCGATCGCGCGCATGTCCTGATGAACTCCAACCCTCACTCTCTCGAATGGAACCCGCAATGAACGCCTCCTCCACGCACACCACTTCCCACACCGGCGGCTTCGCCCATGCCGGCACGGCGCGCAGCCTGCTGCTGCAATTGGCCGGCGCCGCAGCGCTGGGCCTGTTCGTCCTGTACGGCGTCGCCTTTGCCGAAAGCCCGCTCGCGCACAACGCCGCGCACGACGTGCGCCACGTCACGGTCAAGCCCTGCCACTGAGCGCGGAGCGTCCCATGATCTTCCAACGACTGATCTGGTCCGCGCTGGCGGCGGCCGTGCTGGTGGGCAGCGTGCAGACCGGCGTGCAGCAGTGGCGGGCCACGCCGATCATCCAGGCGGCCGAAAGCTACGAATCGCAGAAGGCCGCGCCTGCAGGCCACGGCCATGACGCGGCGCATGCCCACGGCGCTGCCGCGGATGAAGTTCAATGGCAGCCCGAGGACGGCGCCGAGCGCAGCTTCTGGAGCTGGGTCGCCAACATGCTGCATGCCTTCAGCATGGCGCTGCTGGTGCTTGCGGCAATGGGCGTCTGCCTCTGGCGCGGCACGCGCATGCGCTCGCTGCCGCTGGCGCTGCTGGTGTCTGCCGCCGGCTGGCTGAGCTTTCACTTCTGGCCGTCGCTCGGGCTGCCGGCCGAGATCCCCGGCATGGATGCGGCCCGGCTGGGTTCGCGCCAGGGCTGGTGGGTGCTGGCCGCAGCCGGCGCGGCGCTGGCCTGCATCTCGCTCGCGGGCCTGCGCAGTGCCTTGCGCTGGCCCGCGGCTGCGGCCTGGCTCGCGCTGCCTTTCGTGGTGGGTGCGCCGCAGGCCGCAGGCGATCCTTTCGCGGGCTTCGGGCCCGAGGCACAGGCCGCGCTGCGGACGCTCGATGCGCGCTTCATCTGGGTGACCACCTGGATCTCGCTGAGCTTCTGGGCCTCGACGGGCGTGGCCTGCGGCCTGGCCTTCGAGCGCTGGCTGCGGCCGGTGCTGGCCGCTGCGTTCGGCAATTCGCGCACCGCGCCGGCACTGGAGGTGAATCCATGAGCGGCAAGATTTCATTGGTCGGCATCGGGCCCGGCCACCACGACCACATGACGGGCCGCGCGCTGGCCGCGATCGCCGAAGCCGACGTGGTGGTCGGCTACAGCACCTACATCAAGCTGGTGGCCGACCTGCTCGAGGGCAAGGAAGTGATCCGCAAGGGCATGACCGAGGAGCTCGACCGCGCGGTCAATGCGCTCGAATGTGCCCGCGAGGGCAAGAAGGTGGCGCTGATCTCCAGCGGCGATGCCGGCGTCTACGGCATGGCCGGCCCGACCTACGAGGTGCTGTTCCAGGCCGGCTGGACGCCGGACTCCGACATCGCCGTCGAGGTGGTGCCCGGCGCGTCGGCCATCAACGCCTGCGCGGCGCTGGTGGGCGCGCCGCTCACGCACGACTTCTGCTCGATCTCGCTGAGCGACCTGCTCACGCCCTGGCCCGTGATCGCGCGGCGGCTCGACGCGGTGGCGGCGGCCGACTTCGTGGTGGCTCTCTACAACCCGAAGAGCGGGCGGCGCACCCAGCAGATCGTGCAGGCGCAGCAGCTCTTCCTGCGGCACCGGCGGCCGGACACGCCGGTGGCGGTGGTCAAGTCGGCCTACCGCCGGCGCGAGCGCATCGAGTTCACCACGCTTGCCCACATGAGCGAGTGCGACATCGGCATGCTGACGACGGTGCTCATCGGCAACAGCCACACCTTCGTGCAGCACGGCCTCATGGTCACGCCGCGCGGCTATGCCAACAAGTACGACCTGGACGATGGCGGCAACACGCGCAGCGGCGAGAAGCCAGGCCGCTCGCTGTCGACCGGCCTGCTGGGCTGGATGGCCAACCTGCGCGCCGACCATGCCGAAGGCGCGAGCGCCGCCGCGCTGGCGGCGCAGCACCGCCTGCCCGTCGATTACATCGAGGCCGTGCTGGCCGCACCGGCCGAGGAAGAAGAAAGCCCCGCGGCCGCGCCGCTCGAGGAGACGCAGGAATGAGCGAGGTGGTCAAGCCCAAGATCGGCGGCTACAAGCGCCACCTGCTGGTCTGCACGGGACCGCGCTGCAGCCCCGACGGCGCCTCGCAGGACCTGTTCGACAGCCTGGGCGACAAGTTCAAGGCCGCGGGCCTGAACGAGGGTGCACTGCGCGTCAAGCGCAGCCGCGTCGGCTGCTTCGCGGCCTGCAAGGGCGGGCCGGTGATGTGCGTGCAGCCCGACGGCACCTGGTACTACAACGTCACGCCGGAGAACATGGACCGCATCCTGTCGCAGCACCTGGTGGGCGGCGTGGTGGTGGAAGACCTGGTGTTCCACCAGGGACCGGGCCTCGCGCCAGACACGGCCGCCTGAGGCGCTGCAGTCGCACGCCGGCTATTCGACAAAGAGCAGCGCCGGGCATTCGAGCGAGGCGCGCACGGCCTGCACGAACTCGGCCGCCAGCTGGCCGTCGACCACGCGGTGGTCGAAGGAGGATGACAGGTTCATCATGCGGCGCGCGACCACGGCGCCATCCTTCATCACCGGGCGCTGCACGATGCGGTTGACGCCGACGATCGCCGCCTCGGGCGCATTGATGATCGGCGTGGACGCGATGCCGCCCAGCGCGCCGAGGCTGGTGACGGTAATGGTCGAGCCGCTCAGCTCGTCGCGCGTGGCGCGGCCCGCGCGCGCGGCCTCGGCCAGGCGCGCGATCTCGGTTGCGCTGGACCAGGGGTCGCGCGCTTCGGCGTGGCGCAGTACCGGCACCATGAGGCCCACGGCGGTCTGGGTCGCGATGCCGGCATGCACTGCGCCGTGGCGCGTGAGCACGCCGGTCTCGTCGTCGAAGCGGGCATTGACCTGCGGAAAGCGCGGCACCGCCAGCACGATGGCGCGCACCAGCAGCGGCAGCAGCGTCAGGTGCGCCCGCTCGCTGCCCCAGCGTTCGTTGAGCCGCGCGCGCAGCAGCTCCAACTCGGTCACRTCGACTTCCTCGACGTAGGTGAAGTGCGGGATGCGGCGCATCGCATCCTGCATGCGCTGCGCGATGCGGCGGCGCACGCCGGTCACGGGCACGGCCTCCTCGTCGTGGCGCTCCGCGTAACGCGGCGGGCCCGGCGCCTGCGCGCCCTGCCTGCGGAGCAGCCAGGCGTCGAGGTCCTCGTGCAGGATGCGGCCGTCCGCGGCGCTGCCCGGCACCTGCTGCAGATCGATGCCGAGCACCGCGGCGCGATGGCGCACCGCGGGTGCGGCGAGCGGCTTGCCGGCCGATGAGGATATGCGCACGGCCGGAGCGGATGTCGCCGCAGCTGCTACCGCCGGTGCAGGTGCCGGCACGGGCGCGGACGCGCGTGCGTGCGCGGCCGGCACCTGCACCGCCTCACCCTGCGCCTCCACGTCGATCCGTATCAGCTCCGCGCCCACCGCGAGCTGCTGCCCCACTTCGCCGCCGAGCGCGAGCACCCGG
>NZ_JBFTPJ010000499.1:0-4349 GCF_056398445.1 Variovorax sp. 01T439_2 | reverse complement strand
ATTGAATCTGACGTATTTGCCCGCGCGGCGCAATACTCGAAAAATCAGAGCCTTCGTTGACTTCATATCCAAGGCGCTAGAGCAAGCCTGATTTGCGCCTTTGCCGCATCGGAGATCTTCGTGACTCCGGCGGTTTCTCCACGTTCCATTTTTTAACGGCGATGCAGCCGGGCTTCTGCACGCCCCTGCATTGCCCTAGGCAGTTCCACGCATTGGCAGTTCCAAAATTGAAACCTCCATTTTCAAAATTGGAATCCTGTTTTTTGTAGCCGCCGCGGGCAAAATCGGTGTTGGTTACAAGTGAAAGTGAACGTACATTTCTGCGGATCGAAGGACTCAGGCATGTTGGAGTCGCCCGCGGAAAAAAGTTTCGCCGCATTGTGACTTATTTCCAGGTATTCGCGACCCTGCTGGCGATTCGTGCCGAATTGCCGTGATCTTTGAACTGGAGCAATCATGCTTATACAAAAACTGACTCAATCTTTTTTCCGCACGGCAGGCAGGCTGCCTGCTTTGGCTGCAAGCTTTGGCGCCGGAATGATCGCCGTGGCCAGCCTGGCTGCGCCGGCCTCGGCACAGCCTGTCGCGACCCCGTCTGCGCTCGCCCCCGAGAAAACCGTTGCGGTCACCCTGACGCAATTCAAGGTGGTGAAGGCTGCGGACGGCAAGGAGCAACTGCTGGATGCTTCCTCCGTCAAGCCGGGCGACATCCTGGAATACCGGGCAACCTACATCAACAAAACCGGCAAGCCGGTCTCCGGCCTGGTCGCCGATCTGCCGATCCCCGAGGGGCTCGAGTACCTGCCGCGCAGCGCCAAGCCTGGTGCCGCATTGGTCAAGGCAGCCACCAAGGATGGCGTTTTCGGCGCCGAGCCGCTGACGCGGAAGGCTGCGAACAACAAGACGGAGCCCGTGCCCTACGGCGACTACCGCGCGTTGCGCTGGGCGCTCGGCCAGCTGCCCGCCGGCGGCGAGACCGCCGTGACTGCGCGCGCCAAGGTCGAGATCGTCGTTCCGCCGGAGCCCAAGACCTCCCCCGCCGCGCCCCAGGCGCCGCCTGTGACGGTGCAGTCCGCTGCAGGCGCTGCCTCGCGCTGAGGTCGTGGTGGTTTCGCCTCCTGGCTTCCGTTCCCTTGCTTTCCTTTGCTATTGCGCGCAACCCGGCCCGTGTCTTCCGCCCGCGGAATCCATGAGCCGGGCTTTTTTTGTTCCTTTTTTTTGACAACCGAGGAGAAACCACGTGAGTCCCACCTTGCCAACCCGGCGCATCGGCTCGAGGCCGAGAGCCGCATGGGCGGGCGCCGCAGTTCTGTCTCTGGGCTTCCTGTTTGGAAGCTCGAGCGCATCTGCCGCACCGCCGCCCGCCAACACCGTCATCGGTAACCAGGCTTCGGCCACTTATTCGGATTCGTCCGGCACCACCCAGCTGGCCACCTCCAACCTGGTTCAGACCACGGTTCAGCAAGTCGGCTCCTTCACGCTGGACACCGTCAACCAGGTCACGACGACGGTCGTCAACACCAAGCTGGGCGCTGCAGGCTCGGTGGTGTACGCGCCGCACATCTTGACCAACACCGGCAACGGCTCGGACACCTTCACCATCACGGTGGATGCCGACAACGATGCCTTCTCGAAGGTCGAGGTCTATCCGGACGCGAACGGCGACGGCGTGCCCGACAGCACCACCCCGCTGTGTACCGCCGCGCCCGCTGCAGTCTGCAGCGTGCCCGCGCAGACCGTGCCCGGCAACAACGGCACGTTCCAGTTCGTCGTGGCCTACACGATTCCCGGCACGGCCACCACGCCGACCACCCCGTTTGACACGGCCACCATCACGGCCACCCCGGGCACGCCGGCGCTCTACACGGCGCCGAACACCTCGGCGGCCGACAAGGACCAGGTCAACCTGACCACCGTGGCCGCGTTCGGCGCCACCAAGTCGCTCGGCGTTCCGGCAGTGGCCGGCCCCGGCGGCGCGGCCTGGCCGCTCGCGAGCACCGGAGGCCCGCGTTCGTCGGCAGCCTCCTGCTCGACGACCTGGGCTGCAGGCCTGGCTTCCAGCGCGACTTGCCAGTACACGGTCTACACGCTCACCTTCAACAACACCGGCGGAGCGCCCGGCAAGTTCGCCCTGTCGGACACGCTGCCATCGGGCTTCACCTATGTCGCGGGTTCCGCCGTCTGGAGCAGCGCCCCGGGCGTGGCGCTGGGTGACGGTGCTGGCGGCGATCCGGCCGGCATCGACTTCCAGGTGGCCGGCAGCACGCTGAACGCCGTCGTGAACTCGCTCGGCCAGAACGTGACGCAGACGATCAGCTTCGTGGTGCTGGTGAACAACACCGCAGTGGTCGGCACCTCGACCACGACCAACGTGGGCCAGTACAACCCGACGGATTCCCCGGCTGCCACCGCCACGGCGATCGGCACCCTGGGTTCGAGCACCAACCCGGCGGCCTACACCGTCGTCGCCAGCTACGGCCTCGTCGTGGGTACCAACCCCTCGACCGCGGCAACGGCGGTCGACACGGTGGCGGGCACGCCCAATGGCACGGCGGCGGACACGACCACGCAGCCCTCGGTGGTTGCCGGCGGCAGCGTCAAGTTTCCGCAGACCGTGTTCAACACCGGCAGCGGCGTCGACAGCATCAACCTGAGCATTGCCAACGGAAGCTTCCCGGCGGGCACGACCTTCCTGCTGTTCGCGGCGGATGGCGTGACGCCGCTGCTCGACACCACCGGCGACGGCGTTCCCGACACCGGTCCGATCCCGGTCGGCGGCAGCGCCAACATCGTGGTGCAGGCCAACGTTCC
The DNA here is from genome assembly GCF_056398445.1 of Variovorax sp. 01T439_2. NCBI lineage: Bacteria > Pseudomonadati > Pseudomonadota > Betaproteobacteria > Burkholderiales > Comamonadaceae > Variovorax > Variovorax sp. 01T439_2. Next base: position 1,538 of record NZ_JBFTPJ010000499.1, on the reverse strand, counting down.
GGCCAGCGCGACGGTGGGTTCGGGTCCGTTCAACGCGATCCTGACCGGCCGCTCCGCAGGCGACGCGACCAAGATCGACGCCACGCTCGACCAGGTCACCATCGTCGTCGGTTCGCTCGTCGACCTGACCAACAGCGCAGCCGGTACCGGCTCGGGTTCGGTGGCGGGCGGTGACTTGGGCCCTGGCCCGAGTCCGCAGCCGACCACCACCAACGCGACCCCTGCGGGCACCGGCACGATCTTCACGCTGTTCGTCAAGAACAACGATGCGACCGGCCCGGCAACGCAGACCTACGTGCTGGCGGCCAGCCAATCGACCAGCTTCCCGGGCACGCTGCCGGCGGGCTGGACGGTGAAGTTCGTGGCCGCGGGCGGTACCTGTACCGCCGCTGCGATCACCAGCGTGACCGTGGCTGCCGGTGCGCAGCAGCAGGTCGACGCCTGCGTGACGCCTCCCGCGACCCAGACGCCGGTGACGGCCCAGCCGATCTACTTCCGCGTGCTATCGAGCGCCGTGGCATCGACCGGCGTGCTCGTGTCCGACGCCAAGCATGATGCGGTGACCGTTGTCGCCGCCCAGACCCTGGGCGCCACGCTCACGCCGAACAACGTCGGCCAGGTCGCTCCGGGCGGCACCGTCGTCTATGCGCACACGCTGACCAACACCGGCTCCTTGAGCTGCGGCGCTTACACGCTCACGGCCACCGTGCCGGCAGGCGATGCGACGTTGGGCTGGACCACCGCGATCTACCTCGACGTCAATGGCGACGGCCAGATCGATGCGGGCGACACGCTCGTCACCGGCCCGATCGCCGGTCCGCTGGCGGCAGGCGCAACGCAGAAGCTGCTGGTGCGCGTGTTCGCACCGGGCGGCGCCGGCGCCGGCGCGACCGACACGGCCACCGTGACGGCGACGTTCACCGATCCGGCACCGAACTGCGGCGCGCCTTCGGCCACCGACATCAGCACCGTGATCACCGGCCAGATCCGCGTCGTCAAGACGCAGGCCGCCGACATCGCCTGCGACGGTACGGCTGACGCCGCTTTCGCAGCGACGCCCCTGTCGCTGAAGCCCGGCCAGTGCATCGTGTACCAGGTCGTCGCGACCAACGAAGGCACTGCGCCCATCACCAACATCGCGATCAACGACGCGGCGCCTGCATTCACCGGTCTCGCCGGTGCGACGCAGCCAGCCAACCAGTGCGTCTCCACGGGCGTGACCGGCACGGCGCTRGCCTATGCCCAGACCGCGACGGCGGTGAGCTGCGGCAGCGCAGCGAACACCGTGGCGCCGGCCGGTACCGCCACCTTGACCTTCGCCGTACGCATCAACCAGTGATGCGCGATTGAGTCGCCGGCAGGCCGCTTCGGGCCTGCCGGCTTTACGCGAGGCACCGCCTTCACGGCTGCGCTTCGCCTTTTTCCCCTGCTGCTTTCTCGCCGCGCGCTTACGCACGCGTGCATGGCAGCGGCAGAGGAAAAAGACCCAGGTATTCACGGCCCAAGCAGGCGCCGAAAGGTTAAGCGGAGTGCAATTC
>NZ_JBFTPJ010000498.1:0-4353 GCF_056398445.1 Variovorax sp. 01T439_2 | reverse complement strand
AAGCTCGTGGTCATCGAGAAGGACGACCAGGGCAAGCCCGACCTGGGCAAGTCGCTGCTCGCCGCCGCGTACTCCGACGACAAGGCCGCGCTGGCCGTGGGCCCCACGGCTTCGGGCGTGGCGCTGGCCATGCTGCCGGTGGCCGAGGAATACAAGAAGATCCTGGTCGTGGAGCCCGCGGTGGCCGACTCGATCACCGGCGACAAGTGGAACAAGTACATCTTCCGCACCGGACGCAATTCGAGCCAGGACGCGATCAGCAACGCGGTGGCCATCGACAAGCCCGGCGTGACCGTGGCCACGCTGGCGCAGGACAACGCCTTCGGCCGCGATGGCGTGAAGGCCTTCGGTGCCGCGCTCAAGAAGGCGAAGCTGGTGCACGAGGAGTATCTGCCGCCCGCCACCACCGACTTCACGGCCGGTGCGCAGCGCCTGATCGACAAGCTCAAGGACCAGCCGGGCCGCAAGATCATCTGGATCGTCTGGGCCGGCGCGGGCAACCCGTTCAAGATCGTCGACCTCGACCTGAAGCGCTACGGCATCGAGATTGCCACCGGCGGCAACATCCTGCCGGCCATGGCGGCCTACAAGAACCTGCCCGGCATGGAAGGCGCGGCCTACTACTACTTCGGCATCCCGAAGAACCCCGTCAACGAGGCGCTGGTGGCCGCGCACTACAAGCAGTTCAAGGCACCGCCGGACTTCTTCACGGCCGGCGGCTTCTCGGCCGCAATGGCGGTGGTCACAGCGCTCAAGAAGACGGGCGGCGACACCGGCACCAACAAGCTCATCGGCGCCATGGRAGGCATGAGCTTCGACACGCCCAAGGGCAAGATGACCTTCCGCAAGGAAGACCACCAGGCGATGCAGTCGATGTACCACTTCAAGATCAAGGCCGACCCGGCCTTCGCCTGGGGCGTGCCGGAGCTCGTGCGCGAGATCAAGCCTGAAGAGATGGACATTCCCATCAAGAACAAGAGGTAGGGCTCGCCCTTTCAATTCGTGCGAATTCGCCCCGGCATGGCCGCCGGGCGAAGCGCCAGCCTGCGCGCCCAGTGGCCGATTCGTCAGCAATCCAGCAAGCGTTCGATAGACCTACAACAGAAGGAGACAGCGATGATGCGATGGAAAAACTGGAAGGGATGGGCCGCGGCTGCGGCGATCACGATGGCGGCAGGGCAGGCTGCGACGGCGGCGGTGCCACTGCCGTCGCTGGGCGCCAACCCGGCGGAGGTGAGCGTGTCCGGCCTCTCGGCGGGCGGCTTCATGGCCGTGCAGCTGCACGTGGCCTATTCGGCCACCTTCAAGCGCGGTGCCGGCGTGGTGGCCGGCGGACCGTACTACTGCGCCGAAGGCTCGGTGCTCAACGCCACCGGCCGTTGCATGGCGCACGGCAGCAGCATTCCGGTGTCGACACTGGTCAGCACCACCAACAGCTGGGCCGCCAGTGGCGCGATCGACCCGGTGTCGAACATGGCGGGCTCGAAGGTGTACCTGTTCTCGGGCACTTCGGACAACACCGTCAAGCCCGCGGTGATGGACGACCTCAAGACCTACTACCAGAGCTTCGTGCCCGCGGCCAACACGGTCTACCGGAACAACATCGGCGCCGGCCACGCGATGGTCACCGACGACTATGGCGGCGCCTGCAGCACCACCGCCGCGCCCTACATCAACAACTGCGGCTTCGACCTGGCGGGCGAGATCCTCACGCAGCTCTACGGTCCGCTGAACCCGCGCAACAACGGCACGCTGGGCGGCAGCTTCACCGAGTTCAACCAGTCGGAATTCATCACCGGCCACGGCGTGGCGGCCACCGGCTGGATCTACGTGCCGCAGGCCTGCACCACCGCGTCATGCCGCGTGCACCTGGTGCTGCATGGCTGCAAGCAGAACTACACCGACGTGGGCGACCAGTACGTGAAGAAGACCGGCTACAACCGCTGGGCCGACACCAACAACATCGTGCTGATCTATCCGCAGACCAGCACCGCCGCCACCAACAGCTGCTGGGACTGGTGGGGCTACGACAACGCGAACTACGCAAAGAAGTCGGGCCCGCAGATGGCGGCGCTCAAGGCCATGGTCGACCGCGTGACCGGCTCCGGCGGCGGCTCGTCGCTGCCCGCGCCCACCGGCGTAGGCACCTCGGGCGCGACCAGCAGCAGCATGGTGATCGGCTGGGCTGGCGTTTCGGGTGCGAGCGGCTACAACGTCTACCGCGGCGGCAGCAAGGTCAACGCGGCGCCGGTGGCCGGCACCAACTACACCGACACCGGCCTGGCCCCGTCCACCACCTACAGCTGGACCGTGGCGGCGCTGGACGCCGGCAATGCGCAAGGCGCGATGTCGGCCGCGGCCACGGGCACCACGCTCGCTGGCAGCGGTGGCGGCGGAACCTGCTACACCGCCAGCAACTACGCGCACACCGTGGCGGGCCGCGCCTATGCGCTGTGGGGCCTCACCTATGCCTATGGCTCGGGGCAGTCGATGGGCCTGTGGAACGTCTACGTGACCACCACGCTCAAGCAGACCGGCCCCGACTACTACGTGATCGGCACCTGCTGAGGCCGATCCGCACTACCTTTCTTATTTGCCATGACCCACGATGCTTGAGACCAAAGACCTGACCATCCGCTTCGGCGGGCACGTGGCCGTCAACGGCGTGAGCTGCGCCTTCGCGCCCGGCACGCTGACGGCCATCGTCGGCCCCAACGGCGCGGGCAAGACCACCTACTTCAACCTGATCTCGGGCCAGCTCAAGGCGAGCGCGGGCACGGTGTCGCTCGACGGCCAGCTGCTGTCGGGCCTGTCGCCATCGGCGCGCACGCACGCGGGGCTGGGGCGGGCCTTCCAGCTCACCAACCTGTTCCCGAACCTCACGGTGCTGGAGAACGTGCGCCTCGCGGTGCAGGCCACGCGGGAGGGCGCGCACCGGCGCGGCCTCAACCTCTGGAGCATCTGGAGCGACCACAAGGCACTGACCGAGCGCGCCGACCAGATCCTCGCGGACGTGGCGCTGAAGTCGCGCGAGCACGCGACGGTGGCGAGCCTGCCGCACGGCGACCAGCGCAAGCTCGAGGTGGCGCTCCTGATGGYGCTCGAACCCAAGGTCTTCATGTTCGACGAGCCCACGGCCGGCATGAACGCGGCCGAGGCGCCGGTCATCCTGGACCTGATCCGCAGGCTCAAGCAGGACAAGACCAAGACCATTCTCCTGGTCGAACACAAGATGGACGTGGTGCGCGAACTCGCGGACCGCATCATCGTGCTGCACAACGGCACGCTGGTGGCGGACGGCGAACCGGCCGAGGTGATTGCCTCGCCGGTGGTGCAGGAGGCCTACCTGGGCATTGCGAAGGAGGCCGCGGCATGAAGACAGCCCTGATGAATTTCTCCCTCCCCTCCCGGGGGAGGGCAGGGGTGGGGGCTCGCGGCCCTGACACCGCTGCCGCCTTCCAAGCACCGCTCGCCCCCATCCCAACCTTCCCCCGGAAGGGGAAGGAGCAAGACCGATGAGCACTCAGAATCTCCTGACCCTCGACGGCGTGCACACGCACATCGGGGCGTACCACATCCTCCATGGCGTCGACCTGGCGGTGCCGCGCGGCCAGCTCACCATGCTGCTGGGGCGCAACGGCGCGGGCAAGACGACCACGCTTCGGACCATCATGGGCCTGTGGCATGCGTCAGAGGGCCGGGTGCGCTTTGGCGACAAGGACATCGCTGCGATGCACACGCCGCAGATCGCCGAACTCGGCATTGCCTACGTGCCCGAGAACATGGGCATCTTCTCCGACCTCACGGTGAAGGAGAACATGCTGCTGGCCGCGCGCGGGGCCAAGAACGCGGCGCAGATCGGCGACACGCGCCTCAAGTGGATCTTCAAGCTGTTCCCGGCGGTGGAGAAGTTCTGGAACCATCCGGCCGGCAAGCTCTCGGGCGGACAGAAGCAGATGCTTGCGGTGTCGCGCGCGATCGTCGAGCCGCGCGAGCTGCTGCTGATCGACGAGCCCAGCAAGGGCCTGGCGCCCGTGATGATCAACAACATGATCGACGCCTTCGCCGAGCTCAAGGCCAGCGGCGTGACGATCCTGCTGGTGGAGCAGAACATCAACTTCGCCCAGCGCCTGGGCGACAACGTCGCGGTGATGGACAACGGCCGCGTGGTGCACAGCGGCTCGATGGCGGCGTTTTCCGCGGACGCGCAATTGCAGCAATCTTTATTGGGTCTCGCGCTATGACGTATTCGATGTCTTGTCCCCTCTCCCGCTTGCGGGAGAGGGCTAGGGTGAGGGCAGGCGGCCTGCGCAAAGGCCATGCCCTCACATCGGCGCTGCCGGCCCTCACCCC
>NZ_JBFTPJ010000497.1:0-4353 GCF_056398445.1 Variovorax sp. 01T439_2 | reverse complement strand
CCCGTGTGCTTGCGGAAGGCGCGCGAGAACGCGCTCGGGCTCTGGCCCACCAGCTCGGCCAGCATCGGCTCGCGCAGGTCGTCGCCCAGGTTGGCCGCGATGTGCGCGAGCACGTTGTTGATCGCGTGCGACATGAAGGCCTTGGGGTCGGGCTTGAACGCAGGGCTCGCGAGCCGCTGGCGGTCCTGGCTGTCCGCCAGCAGTTCGAGCAGCGAGAGCAGCAGGATCACGCGGCGCAGCCCGCGCGCCTCCAGCAGCGATTCCATCAGCGGCTTGGCGGCGGCGGCGGTCTCGGCCGGGAAGAGCAGGCCCGAACCCGATTCGGCCAGGAGCGGCGCGATGCGCTCGAACTCGGGAAAGGTGGCCGCCATGTTCTTCGCCAGCCCGGCCGGAAACTGGATCACGATGCCGCGCCGCTCCACGCTCTGGCCCGCGGGCACGTCGCTGATCCAGTTGTGCGGCAGGTCGGGGCCCATGAGCACGAGGTTGCCGGGCTCGAAGTGGCCGACGTGGTCGCCGACGAAATACACGCCCCGGGTCTCGACGATCAGCTGGATCTCGTACTCGGGGTGGAAATGCCAGCGCACCGTGCGATACGGATAGCCGTGCGCCCAGGCGGTGAACGATTCGTCACCGCGGACTTCGACGATTTCCAGATCGGGTTGCATGGACGGTTGGTTCCTTTTGCTTGTCTCGGAGCGCACTGTACGAATCGCCCCGGGCGCCAACAACCAGAGATGGCGCCCGAAATTGATACTTTTTTGACCTTTGTGCAAGCCTGCCGGCCACGGCATTGCATCGCAGCAAAGCCCTTTCTCCTCGGGAGAGAGGCCGTGCCGCGCGGCGATTGCTGCACCGCCGCAAGACCGCCGCGCGCCGGCTCAAGAATTCATAGGTGTTTTCCCGCCTCGCGAAGGCCGGGCGGCGGCACGGCACACTCTGGCGCCATGACGAACACCTCTTCTCCTCCCCCGGCCGCGGGCCCGCTGGCCGGCCTCAAGGTCGTCGAGCTCGGGCAGCTGATTGCCGGGCCTTTTGCGGCGCGCACGCTGGCCGACTTCGGCGCCGARGTCATCAAGATCGAGCCGCCGGGCGCGGGCGATCCGCTGCGCACCTGGCGGCTCTTGAAGGACGGCACCTCGGTGTGGTGGCAGGTGCAGTCGCGCAACAAGCGTTCGCTCGCGCTCGACCTGCGCGAGGCCGAGGCACAGGCCGTGGTGCGGCAGCTGGCCGCCGAGGCCGACGTGCTGGTCGAGAACTTCCGCCCCGGCGCGATGGAGGGCTGGGGCCTCGGCCCCGACGAACTGCTGGCCGCCAACCCCGCGCTCGTGATGCTGCGCATCAGCGGCTACGGCCAGACCGGCCCCTACCGCGACCGGCCGGGCTTCGGCGTGGTGGCCGAGGCCATGGGCGGGCTGCGCCACCTCACAGGCGAGCCCGGCCGCGTGCCGGTGCGCGTGGGCGTTTCGATCGGCGACACGCTGGCCTCGCTGCATGGCGTGATCGGCGTGCTGATGGCGATGCAGCACCGCCATGCCACCGTCAGCGCCGAGTATCCGAAGGGCCGGGGCCAGGTGGTCGACGTGGCACTCTACGAGGCGGTCTTCAACTGCATGGAGAGCCTCTTGCCCGAGTACAGCGCGTTCGGCGCGGTGCGCGAGGCGGCCGGCAGCGCGCTGCCCGGCATTGCGCCGACCAACGCCTACCGCTGCGCCGACGGCGGCTATGCCATCGTCGCGGGCAACGGCGACAGCATCTTCCGCCGGCTGATGGCGTGCATCGGCCGGCCCGACCTCGCGGCCGATCCGTCATTGGCTGGCAACACGGGCCGGGTGGCGCAGGTGGAAATGCTCGACGCCGCCATCGGCGAGTGGACGGCAGCGCGCACGGTGGACGAGGTGCTGGCCGCGCTCGATGCGGCGCAGGTGCCGGCCGGCCGCATCTACACCATTGCCGACATCGCGGCCGACCCGCACTACGCCGCGCGCGGCATGCTGCAGCAGGTGCACATGCCGGACGGCAGCACGCTCGCGGTGCCCGGCTTCGTGCCCAAGCTCTCGCTCACGCCGGCCAGCCACCGGCGCAACGCGCCCGCGCTGGGTGCGGACACCGATGCGGTCCTGAAGGAGATTGGCCTGAACGCCGAGCAGATCGCCGCGCTGCATGCGCGCGGGATCGTCGGCTGAGCGCTGCGGCTCAGGCGCGCAGCGATTCGATCAGGTCGATGTACTTCTGCTTCGCCTCGTCGGCGCCGAGGCCCTTTTGCGCGGTCCAGGCATCCCACTTGGCACGCGCGACGATGTCGCTGAAGCTCGGCTTCTTGGCCGTGTTGTCGCCTTCGGTGGCCTGCTTGAAGAGGCCGTAGATCTTGAGCAGCGTGGGGTTGTCGGGGCGCTCCGGCAGCAGCTTGGAATTGGCCTGGGCGGCTTCGAAGAGGGCGTTGAGGTCGGACATGGCGGTCGGATTGAAAAGCGGGAAACCCGCATCTTAAAGTGCGCGGTACCCGCGGGTACCAAGGCGCGGCTCAGTCCGACAGCCCGGCGCGCGCCAGTTCCACGTCGAGCCGTTCCTTGGCATCCGCCGGCTTCAGCGCGGCGGCCTTCTCGTAGAGCTGCGTGGCCTCGCCCAGGCGCGCGTCGCCGTGCAGCATGAGCAATGCGCGGCCGTATTCCATGAGCGCGCTGGGCGAATGGGGGTGCAGTTCGAGGCCGCGCTCGAACAGCTCGACCGACATTTCGGCGCGCACGCCGTAGGTCATGCGGCCGACCAGCGCGCCCACCTTGTCGATCACCTCGGCGTGGAAGGCGGCCAGCGCGATGTGCGCGTCGGCATGCTGCGGCTGCAGTTCGATCACGCGCTCGAGCGCTCCCTTGAGCTTGCTGCCGAGGCCCTGCGCCAGCGCGCGCGCCACGCTGATGCCCTGGCTGTAGCGCCCGAGCGCATAGGCCTGCCAGTAGAGCGCGTGGCAGTTGTCGGGCTCGGCGCCGACTTGCGCGGCGGCGCGTTCGATGACCTGGCGGAACATCGAAAGCCGCACCGATTCGCGCGGCTCCAGGTAGTTGGCATAGACGGCGGTGGCCTGGTTGGCCAGCACCAGGCCCTCCGGCCCATGCGCCAGGCCGAGGGCGGCGGCGCGCTCGAACTCGCCGTTGTGATAGAGCGCCCAGCCATCGGCCAGCGGATGCCCGCTTGGCGGCGGCGGCAGCGCGTGGCCCGCGTGCAGCCGCGGCCAGTGCGGCAGCAGGCTGTGCGCGTCGTAGCGCGGCAGGTCGGCGTAGGGCAGCGGTGTCCAGGATTGCGCAGCAGCCGCCGCGGCAACCGGGCTGGCGGACATCAGCGAGAGCGGCTTGAAATCTGGATGGGACATGGCGTTAGCGGGCCTCGGCTGCCAAATCGGCGCTGGCCTGCGCAGGCCGCGCGCTTGCGGAATCATCGCCGCTGTAGGCGTTGCTCAGTGTCAGCAAATGCCGCCGCTGCTCGCCTCCGAGATACGGCGCGAGCAGGTGCAGCGTGTGCTGGCCGCCGCGCATCAGCGCGCCCTGGGCATGCGCGGGTTCGAGCGCCTCGCGCGGATTGCGCACGTACTCGTAGCTGAGCCAGTAGGTCAGCACCACCACCATGCTCTGGGCGAGGGTGTCGACCTCGTGCACGTCGATGTCCAGGTGCCCGGCCCGGCTCAGCCCGGCGATCAGCATGCGGATCGCGCGGGTCTTGTTCTTGAGCACCAGCTGGAACTGCGTTTCCAGGTGCCGGTTCTTGCTCAGCAGGTCGTTCAGGTCGCGGTAGAGGAAGCGGTAGCGCCAGATCAGTTCGAACAGGCTGTGCATGAAGAACCAGGCGTCTTCCACATCGTGCACGCCTTCGCTGGCATGCAGCAGCTCGTTGAGCTCGGCCTCGTAGCCTTCGTAGAGCTTGTTGATCAGCTCTTCCTTGGCGGGGTAGTGGTAGTAGAGGTTGCCGGGGCTGATGTTGAGCTCGCCCGCCACCAGCGTGGTGGAGACGTTCGGCTCGCCGAAGCGGTTGAACAGCTCGAGTGCGGCTTCGAGGATGCGTTGCGCTGTGCGGCGTGGCGCCTTCTTGGCCATGTCAGTCCCCGTTTTTTATCTCTTGGGGACACTCTAGCCTATGTGCACTGCACCATGAATGCGCCAGCGCAATGTTTTGCGGCGGTGCGTGTTGTGCACCGCCGCAAAAACGGGGCTCCAGGAGGCGTTCAGCCGGGTTTGCTGCTGCTGCCGCGCCGCACGGCCTTCTTGGCGGCGGTGGCGGGTGCTGCGCTGCGGCCCGCGGTCTTGCGGCTCGCGCTGCGCGCCGGGGCGGCGCTCTTGCCCGGGCGGCGCTGCAGCTCGGCCT
>NZ_JBFTPJ010000496.1:0-4369 GCF_056398445.1 Variovorax sp. 01T439_2 | reverse complement strand
GCTTGACCCATGCGCGCGAGATGGCGTAGCCGTCCTCGATGGTCATTTCGGGAAAGCGCTTGGAGAAATGCTCGACCTGCACGCGCGACTTTTCGCTTTCGTGCAGTTCGGCGGCCAGCCTGGCGATGGTGTCGGCAGTGAGCATGGGGCTACTTGTTGAAGAGTGGATGCAGGTTGCTGTGCTTGCCGTCGTACACCTGGCCGGGGCTTTCGTCGATCTGCAGCGTGATGCCGATGTGGCGCTTGTCGAAGATGGGCGCGAAGTGCTTCTTCGCGCCATCGAGCAGCGCGTCGCCGGCCTTCTTCCTGTCTTCCTCGCTCCGGCCCGCTGCGATGCGCACGTTGATGTAGACGAAGGCGTAGTCGTCCGCATCGTCGGCCACGGCGTAGTGCACGGCTGGGTAGGCCAACACCCGTGTGCCGCCGGTGGGAAAGAGCTTGCGGCCCGCGCCGTCCTTCTGCGCGACCAGGACGGCGGCGAGCGAGCGGCACAGGCCGCCCATGTCGGCTTCGGCTTCGAGATTGGCGGTGTACTGGATGACGACGTGGGGCATGCGGTGCTTTCTCAGGTGGTGGTTTCCGCAGGCAGTGGCGTCACGGGGAAGATGGCATTGATCTGCCCCGTGCCCGAGCTCCCGAAATAGGGCGTGACCACTTCCACCGGCGCGGCGTAGCGGTCCCAACCCAGGAGGCCCAGCAGCATCGCGGTGTCGTGCATGTCGCCTTCGCCCCAGCACTTGTCGGCGTACATCGGCAGCATGCCGACGAAGGTCTTCCAATCGCCGGCCTCCCAGAGCTCGACCACGCGGCGGTCCACCTGCTCGAGGAAGGGATCGTAGACCTTGTGCATGAATTCGGGGGCGCGGCCGTTGTCCGCGAAGTGGTGCGAGAGCGAACCGCTCGCGAACACCGCCACCGTGCCCTCGTAGCGCTCCTCGATCGCGCGCCGCACCGCGAGGCCGAAGCGGCCCGACTCCGTGAGGTCGTGCCAGTCGCACCAGCCGCTGATGCTGATCACCTTGTAGTGCTGGTCGGCGTTCATGTAGCGCATGGGCACCAGCGTGCCGTATTCGAGTTCGAGCGTGGTGTCGCTGTGCGCGCGGCTCTTCACGCCCATTTCGTTCGCCACGTCGGCAATCAGGTGGCCCAGCGCCGGGTTGCCCGGGTAGGCGTAGGGCATGTTCTTGATGAAGTGCGGCAGCTCGTTGCTGGTGTAGGTGCCGCCGAACTTCGGACCGCAGTTGATGTGGTATTCGCTGTTGACCTGCCAGTGCACGTCGAACACCACGATGGTGTCCACGCCCAGCGCGCGGCAGCGCCGGTCGATTTCCTTGTGGCCGTTGATCGCGGCATCGCGGCAGCCGAAGTTCGGCCCCGGGAATTCCGAGAGGTACATCGACGGTACGTGCGTGATCTTGGCGGCGAGTGCGAGGGTGCCCATGGTCAGGCTCCCCAATGCGGGATGTGGTGCGAGCCCATCGACACCGCCACGTTCTTCGGCTCGCAGAACACCTCGTAGCTCCAGGTGCCGCCTTCGCGCCCCGTGCCTGAGGCCTTGGTGCCGCCGAAGGGTTGGCGCAGGTCTCGCACGTTCTGGCTGTTGACGAAGCACATGCCGGCCTCCACCGCSGCAGCCACGCGGTGGGCGCGGCCGATGTTCTCGGTCCACACGTAGCTCGACAGGCCGTAGGGGATGTCGTTGGCGAGTTCGATGGCGTGCGCCTCGTCCCTGAACGGGATCAGGCAGGCGACCGGGCCGAAGATTTCGTCCTGCGCGATCTTCATTCGGTTGTCGACGTCGGCGAACACGGTCGGCATCACGTAGTTGCCGCGCTGAACGCGCTCGGGCAGGTTGGCCGGTGCATCGAGGCCGCCGCACAAGAGCGTCGCGCCTTCCTTCGGGCCCAGCTCGATGTAGCTGCGCACCTTGGCCAGGTGGGCCTGCGAGATCATCGGACCCACGATGGTCTTCTCGTCGAGCGGATCGCCCACCGCGATGCGCCTGGCGCGCTCCGCGAATTTGGCGGCAAAGTCGGCGTAGATCGACTGCTGCACCAGGATGCGCGAGCCGGCGGTGCAGCGCTCGCCGTTGTTGCTGAAGATCATGAACACGGCCGCGTCGAGCGCGCGGTCGAGGTCGGCGTCCTCGAAGATCACGAACGGGCTCTTGCCGCCGAGCTCCATGCTGAACTTCTTGAGGCCCGCGCTCTTCACGATGCGGTTGCCCGTGGCGGTGGAGCCGGTGAACGAGATCGCGCGCACGTCAGGGTGCGCCACCAGCGGCTCGCCGGCCTCCTTGCCGTAGCCGTGCACCAGGTTCAGCACGCCGGGCGGAATGCCCGCTTCGAGCGCGAGCTCACCGAGGCGCGCAGCCGTCAGCGGCGAGAGCTCGCTCATCTTCAGCACCGCGGTGTTGCCGAAGGCCAGGCAGGGCGCGACYTTCCAGGTGGCGGTCATGAAGGGCACGTTCCACGGGCTGATCAGCGCGCACACGCCCACCGGGTGGAACAGCGTGTAGTTCAGGTGCGTGGGCGTGGGGTAGGTGTGGCCGTCGACGCGCGTGCACATCTCGGCGAAGTAATAGAAATTGTCGGCCGCGCGCGGGATCAGCTGCTTGCCGGTCTGCGCGATGACCTGGCCGCAGTCGTTGGTCTCGGTCTGCGCGATCTCGGGCACGTGCTGCGCGATCAGGTCGCCGAGCTTGCGGATGAGCTTGGCGCGCTCGGGCGCGGGCAGGCCGGCCCACTTGGGGAACGCCTCCTTCGCCGCAGCCACGGCCGCGTTCACTTCGGCTTCGCCGCCCGAGGCGACTTCGGCCAGCACCTCCTGCGTGGCGGGGTTGACGGTTTCGAAGTATTCGCTGCCGGCAACAGCCTTGCCCGCGATCAGGTGATCGACTCTCATGCTTTTCCTTGGAGGGTGTTGACCAGCGCGCCGATGCGCTCGATTTCCGTCACGACCACGTCGCCCGGCCTGCAATCGACCACGCCGTCGGGCGTGCCCGTGAGGATCAGGTCGCCGGGCGACAGCGTCATGAAGCGGCTGAAGTATTCGATGAGGAAGGGCGCGTCGAAGATCATGTCGCGCGTGCTGCCCTGCTGCGTGACGGTGCCGTTCACCGTGGTCTTCAATGCGAGCGCCATGGGGTCGGGCACGTCGGCCGCATCGACGAACCACGGGCCGAGCGGCGTGCAGGTGTCGCGGTTCTTCACGCGCAGGTTGGGGCGGTACCAGTTTTCGAGGTAGTCGCGGATCGCGTAGTCGTTGGCCACGGTGTAGCCGCCGATGAAGTCGTAGGCGTCGGCCCGCTTTACGCGCTTCGCGGTCTTGCCGACCACGATGGCGAGCTCGCACTCGTAGTGCATGAACTGCACGCCGGCCGGCCGGTGCGTGTGCTGGCGGTGGCCGATCAGCGTGCTCTGGCCCTTGACGAACACCAGCGGTTCCTCGGGCGCCTTGAACTCGAGTTCCTTCGCGTGGTCGGCGTAGTTGAGGCCGAGCGCGAGGATGGTGCGCGGCCGCGGCGTGGGCGCGAGCGGCGGCAGCCACGTGAGCTGTTCCTGCGGCACGATGCGGCCGTCGTCCAGCCGCACGGCGGCATCGGCCTGGCCGTTGAATTCGTGCGCGGTGCCGGTGTGCTCGCGGCCTTCGAAGATGACGCGTGCGTGCTTCATGCGGCGGCCTCCTGCACCAGCGTGTTGCAGAGGCTCTCGAACCCCGGCGCGGAAATCTCGATGCGGTCGCCCGCACGCGCCAGCGGCCGGCCGGCGTCGCAGCCGAGCATCAGCACGTCGCCATGCGCGAGCGTCATGAATTCGCCCACGTCGGCCAGCAGCTGCTGCGCGGGCCGCACGAGCTGCGAGAAGTCGATCGACTGCTTCAGCGTGCCGTTGACACGCACCTCGGCGCGAAAGCCAGCGGGATCGGCCACCTCCTGCGCATCGCGCAGCGCCGGTCCGACGCCCAGGAAACCGTCGACGCACTTGAACTTCACGGGCGGGCGGAAGAAGCTCGCATGCGGAATCGAGAGATCGTTCATCAGCACGAAGCCTTCCACGTCGCCCTCGGCGCCGATCACCATGCCGATGCTCGCGCCGATCTCCACTTCGGGCACCGATGCAGGCACCGCGATGGCGCTGCCGTGCGGGCTCCAGGTGTTGGCGGTCTTCACGTAGAGCACGGGCGCCTTCGGCGGCGCCTTGTACGGCGGCTCGGTCATCTGCGGCGCGAGCGCCTGCATTTCCGCGCGGAAGTTCAGCAGCGTGCCGTACACGGTGCCGGCGGGCAGGAAAGGGGAGGAGGGGCTCATTCGGGTTGCTCCAGCGCGATCAGTTCGTCCAGCAGTCCGTACAGCTGCGTCAGCTTGGTC
>NZ_JBFTPJ010000495.1:0-4373 GCF_056398445.1 Variovorax sp. 01T439_2 | reverse complement strand
AGCTTCTCGAACGCGGACGCATGCCAGGCGCTGTTCCCTGAAGCCGACCTCAGCGATGCGAACTGCAGCGGCGGGCGCTTCGACCAGTCGATCTGGGCCCGGGCTCTGCTGGAACGCGCCGACTTCTCGCAAGCCCGCTTGYCGCTCGGCGTGTTTCACCGCGCGCGCTGCGCCGGCGCGAACTTCCGCAACGCCGACATGCAGGACGCCGATCTTTCATATGCCGACCTGACCGGTGCCGACCTGGGCGGTGCGCACTTCCTTCGCACGCGCCTGCACCGCGCCCAGCAGCAGGGCGCGCGGTTTTCCAGCCGCGACGGGATCATCGACAACGAGCCCGAACTCTTCAAGGCACAGGCCTGGTCCGACTCGCACTGAGCCCCGCAACCGCCCGCCCGCTTTTCCAGACGTCCACACCCACATCAAGAAGGGAATCCGCCATGAATGTCATTCCACTGCGCCCCGCCCTTGCGGCAGCTGCTGCGCCGGTTCATCTCGTGGGGCGGCTGGCGGCCGCACTGCCCGATGCGCATTTCGATGTCGACGACGGGGACGGCGGGACCTGGCGCTGCCGCCGAGCCGCCAGTTGCCTGCTGCGGCCCGAGGTGGGCGACACCGTGCTGCTGTCCGGACCGGACGGAGCCCGGGTGTACCTGATCGCCGTGCTCGAACAGGCGGACGATGCGGTCAGCCGCATCGACACATCAGGCGCCCTCTCGATCGAAAGCCCCGGCGACGTACGGCTGCGCAGTGGCGGCGAGCTCCAGATGCACGCCGCGCAATGGAAGCTCCAGGCCGCGAGCGGACAGTGCCGCGTCGACGACCTGCACTTCACCGGCCAGGCCCTCGACGCCACGGTGGGGCGGCTGCGGCTGGTCGGGCGCGTCCTCGAATCGGTGGCCGATCGCATCGTGCAGATGGCGCGCAACGCGCTGCGCGTGGTGGACGAAACCGAGCAGGTCCGCGTGGGCCATCTCGACTGCGAAGCCGGCGGCACGGCGCGCCTGCATGCCCGGCACACGGTGGTCACGGCCAGCGAGCTCGTGAAGGTCGATGCCGCGCAGATCCACATGGGCTGACCCGGCCCGCAGCAAAAGGAGCACCGCAATGTTTGCCAACTGCCAGCTGATGGGAATGGACCTCGCCTTTCCCGACGTCTGCAAGACCCCACCCGCCGCGATGGCGCCCATTCCCTACCCCAACATGGCGTTCGGCCCCACGGCCGTGCCCAACGCGTGGAACATCCTCTTCATGTGCATGCCCGCGCACAACATGGCAACCACCACGCCGATCACGCTGGGCGATACCACCGGGGCGGGCGGCGGCATCGTCTCGCAGACCTTCATGAGCCAGTCGCGGCACGTGRCGGGCGCGTTCACCGTGCTCATCAAGGGGACGCCGGCCACGCGCATGACCAGCCTGAGCACGCAGAACCGCAGCAACATGGTGGGCATGCGCATCGTGCCGAGCCAGTGCAAGGTGATGATTCTTTCGCCCTGAGAGCCATTGCGCTGCGCACGAACTGCGAGACAAAATGAACCATGCATGACACCGCCTACGAACATCGGCGAGCTATCTCGGTCTCGATGCCGCGCCGGGCCGGGGCGTGGACAAGGTGGTCACGCCGGGCGACCCCCTGCCGCTGCCCGACGCCTGCGCCGACGTGGTCGTCACGAGTTCGGCCCTCGAGCATGACCCCTGCTTCTGGGAAACTTTTCTGGAGCTCGTGCGTCTGCTGCGGCCCGGCGGTCTGCTCTATGTCAATGCGCCAAGCAACCATGCGTTTCACCGGTATCCGGTCGATTGCTGGCGCTTCTATCCCGATGCCGGTGTGGCGATGGTCGAATGGGGCCGGCGCCGGGGCGTCGAAGTCGAACTGGTCGAGTCCTTCGTCGCCCGCCCCGCGGCGTCCGGCTGGGCCGATTTCGTCGCGGTCTTTCGCAGGCCCGGACCACCCCTCATGCGCCTGGGACGGCTGGCGGACTTCGGCGAAACCCAGAACGGATACGACGCCGAGTCCACGGAGCTCCTGCGCCACCACGCGGAAACCTTCGACATGCTCGCGCTGGCGCAGGCACGGCAGCAGCTGCAGAACTGCGAACGGGAGCGCGACGAACTCCGGGCCCAGGCCGCCAGCGCGTCAGGCGAGCTCGGCAAGGCCTACGAGGCTATCCTTGCCCTCAAGCAGGAGTCCGAGGCGCTGCGCCGCGAACTGCACACACTGCGCGGCCATCCGTCTTCCGGCGCGTAGGCACGCGCTCCGGCTTTCCGCCGCTCAGGGGACGCTTTCGTTCACGCTTCGTCGTCGGCGTCGTTGCCCGTGAGGGACAGCACTTGTTCGACGAAAGCCTCGAACAGCGGCAGTGCGGCGGGCAGTCCATCGAAGGAATGCGCCTCGCCGGCGTCGAAGACATGCGGCTTGCCGTCCGGCAGGGCCACCCATTCACCGGCCTCGAACAGCAGGCCCAGGTAGCCGTCCTGCGTGGGCAGGTAGAAAGCCCCACGCGGTCGAGAACCCGCTGGCCTTCCGGTGCGTCGTCTTCGCGGCCCCAGGCCACACCTTGCCGCGCCAGGTGTTCGGTGATCCAGCCGTCGCACACATGCGTGTCGCGCCAGCTTCCTTCGGCATCGAAAACGGCGAGCACGGGCATGAGGGGCGTCCTTTGCTTGGGGGAACTACTGCAGGAAGCTGGGCTTGGCGTAGCCCTGGAACTTGCTGTCGACCACGGCCTTGAATTCCTTGGAGCGGTAGGCCTCGGCAATGTCCTTGGCCCAGGGCGCGTTCTTGTCCGCGCTCTTCACGGCCACCACGTTCAGGTAGTAGTCGGGCGTCTTCTCGAGCACCACGGCTTCGCTCAGCTTCAGGCCCGACGAGATCGCGAAGTTGCCATTGACGATGGCGTACTCGGTGTCGCCCAGCGAGCGCGGCAGCTGCGCGGCCTCGAGCGGAATGAACTTGAGCTTCTTCGGGTTCTCGGCCACGTCCTTCTCGGACGCGCGCAGCGGATCGACGCCGGGCTTGATGGTGATGAGCTTGTTCTGCTCCAGCAGCACCAGCGCGCGGGCCAGGTTGCTCGGGTCGTTGGGCAGCGTGAAGCGGTCGCCCTCTTTCACTTCAGCCAGCGTCTTGCGCTTGGTGGAGTACACGCCCAGCGGCGCAATGGGGCCCTGCACCAGTTCGGCGAGGTCCAGCTTCTGGTCGGCCGAGAACTTCTTCAGGTAGACCTGGTGCTGGAAGAAGTTGGCATCGAGCGAACCCTGCGCGAGCGCGAGGTTGGGCTGCACGTAGTCGTTGAACTCGACCAGCTTCACCTTGTAGCCCTTCTTCTCGAGGATGGGCACGATGCCGGCCTTGAGCTGGTCGATGTTGGAGCCGGCGGTGCCGCCGATCACGAGGTTCTTCTTGGCTTCCTGGGCCTCTGCCAACGAAAGGCCGCCGAACGACAGGGCAACCAGGGACAGGGCAAGGACGGAGCGGCGCAGCAGAGCGGTTTTCATGAAATCAAAAAAAGAAGGAACGAGAGAAAAAGAGATTCAACGCTTGTCCAGCCTACGCGCCGTGGTGTTGCCCACGAACTGCAGGATCTGCACCAGCACCACGAGCAGCGCCACGGTGAGCACCATCACGTCTGTCTGGAAGCGGTAGTAGCCATAGCGGATGGCCAGGTCGCCGATGCCGCCGCCGCCCACCACGCCGGCGATCGCCGAGTAGGAGAGAAAGCTCACCGCCAGCACCGTGAGCGCGAGCACCAATCCGGAGCGCGCCTCGACCACCAGCACGCGCCAGACGATCTGCAGCTCCGAGGCGCCCATGGCATGCGCCGCCTCGATCACGCCGCGCGGCACTTCGCGCAGGCACTGGTCGACCAGCCGCGCAAAGTACGGAATGGCCGCGAACGACAGCGGCACCGCGGCCGCCAGCGGGCCGATGGACGTGCCCGCGATCACCCGCGTGAACGGCACCAGCGCCACCAGCAAGATGATGAAAGGAAACGAGCGCACGGTGTTCACGATCCAGTTGAGCACCAGGAACGCCGGCTTGTTCTCGAGCGACTGGCCCGGCCCCAACAGGAACAGCAGGATGCCCAGCGGCCCGCCGATCAGCACCGCGGCCGAGAGGCCGATGGCCAGCATCATGAAGGTCTGGCCCGTGGCCACCCACAGCTCGGGGAGGATGGGGGCGATGTTCTCAAACATAGGCCACCTCCTGCGGGCTGCGCTGCAATGACGGCGGGCGCGGCGCGATGGGTTCGCGCGCCTCGCGTTCGCGGCGGCGCACCAGCTCGTCGATCTCGCGGCCGAGCGCCGTCTTGCGCTCTTCGCTCGGCGCATCGACCACAGCGAACTGCTCCACCAGCCGGCCCTTCTCCAGG
>NZ_JBFTPJ010000494.1:0-9580 GCF_056398445.1 Variovorax sp. 01T439_2 | reverse complement strand
CACTGCGAACGCACGACTGCTTCTGAAGACCGAAGATGCTGTAAATATCCGCCGGGTCATAGGTGCCGGTTCCGTTGGTCTGACGGAGCCGATCGCGCGTATGCTTGAGCTTGTCCTGGTCAGGCGGAAAACCGCGCATTGCGCATCGCATGGAGTCCGCACTGTCGCATATGGACACGCAGTCGACCATCTCGATCTTCTTCATCTCCTTCAGTACGGGCGCGTCGGCGTGAATTTGGATGGCGTTCGTCAATGGCAGGGCCAAGCCCTTGTTGTCCAGGCTCGCGACCACGACCGATTGCATCTGGGCAATGGTCGTTCGATGCCTGGAGCGCATCGCGTCCGCGCTTTCGTCCAGGGCGGCAAAAACGCTCTCTTGAATGGAGGCGTGCTGAGGCTCTCGCCAGCCGCCAAGCATGAAATCCTTGTCAAAGCACAGCCCGCCAGAATTGCTCTTTTCTTCCTCGTAACCAAGATCGATGCCGTCATTCCGGTTGGTGACGCGCGCGGGCAGCGTATATTCCCGCCTCTCCCGGTCATCAGAGCCTTGCACCTTCCAGGTGACGGTAATCGACAGCCGCTTCGGACCAGGATTAATGAGCCAGTAGTGGCGATTGAGCGCACATCCATCCGCTTCCTGCCAAGTCCAATCGAACGTGGGTTGCGGATCCCCGGCACTGGGCGGTGATGGCCACTGGGTGTTTTGCCCCGGTGGTGGCTTCACCCGGCAGACGCAAAACAGGTCGCGATACTCGTTAGACGACGCGCAAGGCGTTCGGCACGTCAGGGCCGGCGCGTCCCCGTTACAGCCTGCGAGGAGCAACCACGCGCACGCAAAGAGAGGCCTGCAAAGCTGCATATTTCCCTCCGCCCGAGTCTTGAGCGTCAGGATTGTGCCTTGAAGTACGAAAAAAGAAAACATCGGGGCGTGTCACAAGACTAGGCCCCTGAAGCAGGCCTCCATGAAGCTGGCTGCTCTCGCTCTACTGCCATGCTCCGTAGCCCGCCAGGCAATTCATGGGGTCCGTCCTGCTGCCAGCCGCTTCGGGCACACACCGGCCAGCCACCGGGGCCGAAGGTAGTCGTAGGGACGTTGCCGGAATTGAGACGAGCGACTGCTTTCCGAAAGAGCGGTCATTTCCGCCGAATTGGCCTATGCCGGCAAAGGGCCTACCCGCTTTTCGCAAGCGACCGTCGTATGGCAGGTGTGCAGCGGCTGCGGTCCTTCACGTCGCTGAATTCGGCGCCTGATTGTGATCGGCCAACGTCGAAGCTCAGCGGGCGCGAAGCCGTCGGCTGAAGTGACCAGATGGACACAACTGCCGGCGTTGCGTTGAGCACTTGGATGATTCGCCCAATACCAATGGTCCGCCGTACCAGATGCTGAACCCCCGGCGAAAAACGCCCGTAGTTCCTTTCCGGCGGGAGCAGCCAAGCTGATTGCGGCCGAGAACGCGCGCCAGAGGAAGGTCCAGTTCGGCTGAGCGTTCCTCACCGAATCAAGCAGGCTTGGGCGCCTTTGAGAACTTGACCTGATTCTTCTGCTTCAGCTTCCAGGCACCTAACTCCAGGGAATTCTCCAGAACATCTTCTGGCGACGGCGGCTGCGTGGCATCGAGTTCATCGATGAGCCAGTGCGGCTCGGATGCTCCCAGCACCATGCGGTAGACCGCGCGACGTCGCTCAAGGCGAACACGCACGGCCGACTCCCTGCTGCCTGCACAGTGCAGGTACAACTGCATTGCCTCTGCACCCGGCGTGCACCACCACGGCGCCATGCCTCCGGACATGTCGGCGACCGCTGCTTGCTCCTCGGCTTGGGTCGCCAGCGCTATCCAAGGACTGCCACCCGCTTTGCCCATCGCATCGGTATCGACCTTCGATGACAGCGCGCGTCGAATCGCCAAGCCCGCGTAGCGATTCACTCGACCTTCGCGCTGCTCCAGTTCGACCGGACCTGGCGCGGGGTCCCAATGGGCCACCGTCTTGCACCATGGGTGGAAGTCGAGGCCTTCCTGTCCCACTGAGGTGGTGGTCAGGACCATTGGCCAGAACGGCGTGTTGAACGCATGCCGCACGACGTCAGGACGCGGGGCTTCCTCCTTGTCTTCGTCCTTGGCTTGGTGCAGCGGTAGCGCGACATTGCAACGCACCCGCGACTTGCTCTTGGCCGCCTTGGTTGTCTCGTGCAACACCGTTCGCCCACCTGACAAAGCGAGCGCAGACTGCAACTCCAGCAGGCGCTTCGGCCATGACTGAGAGTTCGTGGCCGACACGAACCACAGATGCTCGTCGAGAACGCTCTCAAGGTTGCCCTCGACGACAGCGTCGTGCAGAGCCGCTGCGAAGTCCTTGTGAAACCGCTTCGACCTTTGAAGCGCCGCTGCAAACCAGGGACGGTCCAAGTAGCGCCGCAGACCGCCGATGGCCAGACGCTGCAAGAGCATCCTCGGCGTGGTCAGGCGGCGCTTGTCCGCCCGCTTGCCTTCCTCGGTGCTGATAGGCTGGTCCCAATCGAGATCGCCGTCTTCATCGCGCCAGTGCCTCATGACCGCCCGAGCGAGCACTACCGCCGGCGAGTTCAGTGAAAGTTCCACCAGGGCATTGAGTTCGGCGCGGGTGATCTCACCCATCCTGTCTTTCGGTACGCCTGCTATGAAGCGGTCGAAGGCTGCGCCGACGAGGCTGGGCGTGGATTTGTCTCCCTCTTCGGCAACGATTGCATCGATCCACGCCCTGCGCGCCGCGCCGGCTGGGTTCGCCGGATCCGACGCCAGGTGCACCAGCCATGCCTCGACCGGCACAGCCTTGCGTTTTGACGCCGGGTTGTATAGCGTGCCGCGTTCACGGAGCGCCGCCTTGATTTGCGGAATGAGAGCCAACCGCGCGTCTTTAATGGTCTTGGGCAAGCCTTTCGTCAGCGGATCAATGCACGCAAGGAATTCGGATGCGAAGAAGAGGCGGAACATTCCTGGGCTGGCACCGCCGCTCTTGARCGTCGGTTTCGCGCCAGCACGATACTTAGGCTTGGCTCGTGAGCTCTTGCGGTTGTAGACACGCGCCTCGACGCTGTAGCTGATGACAGCGGAGACCGCACCGGGAACCGCGGCGAACCGACTGAAGACAAGTGCCTTGCCATCGATCAAGGACTGGTCGCCATTCCCGGTCCAGCCACCTTCGAGCGGCCACCACGGCACGGTCGGTCGCACCCAGGGAGCCATGAGCCGCTCGGGGGGAAGGGCTTGGAGAAGACCGCGCACCTTCGGGCTCATCCACTCCTGTTGCCGCCAGCTGTGCAGGGTCTTGGCAGTCAGTTCCGCGGTGGGCAGTTTCTTGGGCGCCGCCTTCCAGCACATGTAACGATTGCCGAGCGTTTGGGCAGCCAGTGGCACCGAGCTCCAGAGGGGTACTGCCCAGTGGGCGTGTCCGTCGCGCGGCACCCAGGTCGAGAAGGCGCGGAACGATCGGACGTCAGATGCCGTCAGCGGAATCAACGGCGGCTCGCCCACGAGGTCAGCGTCAGCAGTCACTGGACGCTCGGTGCGGCACATGATGCGGCTCAGTTTGGATGCCAAGTCCTCAAGGGCGGCCTTGGCGATGCCGGAATCGGGTGATCCGCGGCGAACCTCGGCCTCCCTCGTGCTGAAGGCCTCTCGGATTGACCGCATCGTCTGGCCGCGCTGGGCCGTTGACTGATTGCCCAGCAGAAACTCCAGCAGCCGGAAGAAGTCGTTGTCGTCGCTTGGATCTTGTTGCTTTACGTCAGGCGAGGGTCGGACCTTGCTGACTCTGGCCGTGGGCCGTAGTGCCTGGTAAGGTGTCGCCGACAGCAAGAGCAATCTGCCGCTGCTCTTCGCGGTCAAGATGTACGATGACCTTCAGCGCGACATGGGTCTTCACCGGACCCTGAGCCTTGATGCATTCGCGCATTGCCGTGCAAAACCTGCCGATGAACCGGGCGAACTTTCCATCGACGTGTCGAACTCTTTTCCTGGTCTCGACGCCATAGTCTTGGAGCAGGGCGTCGAAATTGCGGGCGTTCCAGGACAGCTCGTCCCTGAGCCACTGAAGGCTCGATCCGGCCTCGTACTCAAGAAGCGCAGCGGCGAACGCGCGTTCCTGGACTCGACCTCTGTGGCGGTGCTTTGCACCGGAGAAGGCCGTCCCCGGCGTCAACGAATAGATGCACAGTCGCGGGTGATCTGGCGCGGTGGTCAGCGGCAGTAAGCCAGGGCGGTCTGCTGACGCCCGAGCGCTCTTACGCTCCTCAACGTCCAGGTCGCCGAGCAGTTGATCCACGTTTTGGGTGGCAATCGATTGATTGGCGCACACGTACAAAACGGTTATCTTCTGGTTCGCAGACAGTTCCGACAGCACCTGCCTCGCGACGAGGGTTTTGCCCAGCCCGGGCTCGTCGGCTACCAAATAGCGCCTGGCGCTGGTTCGGTCGAAGGCGCGCAAGACTGCGGCAACCGTGGCTTCTTGAAATGGCTTGGCCTTCATTGCTTCACCAGTTCCTGTTCGACCGCATCCCAACTGAGGAGGAAAGCCTGTAGCTGTTGGTAGGTCTTCATTTCCTTCTTGGACGTTGGCTTGCACCGTCGCGCGATCTCGACGATTCGCTGCGTCTCCCGCAGCGATTCGGCATCACGAATCCAACTGCTCAGCACCGCTTCGATGCCCAGCAACGCGATCGTTTCCGACGTGATGCCTGGTGGGTGCTGCTTGTTCCATTCACGACGCTCGCCACCGCCATTGCCGCCGGCGGTCAGGCTGTCGTTGAGCAGGGAGATCACGCCGTCGATGCCCAGATAGGCATGCAGCAATGGGACGTCTCGGTCCGCACGCGACAGGCTGGGATCAAAGGGGGCGTGCTGTAGCCACTCGGATCGAAGCTCGCCGATCGCCAGTTCCATGCGAATGAGGTCGCCGTTCTCGTAAATTGGGGCGGTTGGCAATGCCATCTCCGTGGCGCCTGCCTCCCACGGGGTGAGCGTGTCTCCAATGCGCCCCACCCGGAGACGAGCATCTGCCGGCAGGGGCAGAGATGACTGGAGCGTCACGATGGCCACGCCGTCCTGCAGCTTCTGGCTGGCGACGAAGCTAGCCACCAGTGCCTTACGCACCTTTTCGAACTCGTCTTTCAGGTGCTGCTCAGGTTCAATCGGCGGCTTTTCTTCGGCGAGTTCGTGTTCAATGCAGAGATCGTCGAAGGCTTTCAATCCACTGCGCAGGCCTTCGCTGAATCCACTGCCCGGCAGCGACACAGAGGCGATCGCCAGGACTTCGGCGTTCCTCTTCCATCCGCGTTCCGTGAGATTGGTGCTGCCCAACCTCAGCTCGCCCCGCTTGTGCGTCTCGATCCAAATGAACTTGGCATGCAGGCCACGCCCTTCCGTCGCGTCCGCATCGGCATCAAGGCTGTGTGCTTCAGCATCGACGTCGTCATCTTCCTGATCGTCCTGGCCGGACTCAGGCAACTCCCGCAGGTCATATCGGCTGAGGGCGGCTCGATGGTGCCGTGCCACCTCAGACAGACACATCAACGTCGAGATCAGCCTGGGCCTGACCGACCGATGGGCAGGGGTCGCTGGTTGGTCTTTGAGAAGTTGCCTGACAGCCCAACCGTCAAGGAACGGCGACACGGCCAGAATGCTCCGTGCATCCTTCGGAGCCGGCTGAAGATCTCGCTGCAGATCGCCTCGCTTGAACAGTGCCAACTTGTCGATCCGAAGGCCGGCAGGGACCTGCCATCTCACCTTGGGTRGCTCCTGAAAGGCTTCTTGCCAGTTCGGTTGGACGTTGGCTTCGGTGGCGAGTTGACGAGTCAGTTCGATCACATCAGGGATATCTTCTCCTTTGCCACGGGCTTCACCAGTGAGCGTCAATGCCATATCCCAGGATTCGTCCCTCGTGAAATTCCGGCTGCCGATCCATAGTCGCCAGATTGCCTTGGCATTCGGGTTGCCCCGGCTGACGCACCGCACGATGCACACTTTGGGATGCCATGATGCGGAGCGCTCGTCGTACTTCACCGGCACGACGAATCTGTCCAGCATGTTCAGGATCGGGCTCGCGCTTCGCGGCCCGACCAGGCGGCCGTGCTGCAAAACGAAGTGCACGCGGTTCTGCAGGCGCTGCAGCGCACGCGCGAGCGCCAGTGACGACGATCCTTTGCCGTCGGCCGTGCCTTGGCGGATCATCGCCGCCAGCATCGCAACGAGCACCGCGCATTGCCCAGAGTAGGCCGAGCACAACGCGCGATCGACGACATAGCCTGCCGGCGGGGTCAGGATGTCCAGCAGAGACGATGTGGGCAAGTGTTTGGCTTGCGCTTCATCGTCGTCACCGAACCCCTCGTGTGCCGGGCTATTCATGAAGGTCTCGGATCAGGCGACTGACGTTGGGCCAACGGAAGTGGAGACGATTGGCCAGGGTGGAGCTTTCAGCAGAACGAGCCCACCGGCGCAGCTGCTGACTGGCGGCTGGAGTTCCTGTTAGTCGTGATCTGCCGAGCTTGCGGTCGTGCTCGACATTCGCGTAGAGCTTCCTAACCGATGCGTTGGGCAGCGCAGCTGAATCTCCCAGCCAAGTCTGTGTTGCTGAGAGGAGGTCGTATAAAGCGTCCTCCTTCAGTCCAAGGCCATGAGTGACCAGGGCATCCAGGTCTGCTTCCACTGCCTCTTCAGCCCATGCCGCACGACACTTCATCAGATGATGTCGGTGCTGGCGTGAGGTCAGGTAATTCTTGTTCTCACAGGCCTGTTCGACCATCGCGAGATAGACCGCACGCACGATGCCGCCCAGCGCAGAGATGTTGCGGGCGAGTGGGATGAGCGACGCATCTTCGGGCGGGACGCTGGTGCGAACCTCATCGTC
Source organism: Variovorax sp. 01T439_2 (assembly GCF_056398445.1). Taxonomy (NCBI): domain Bacteria; kingdom Pseudomonadati; phylum Pseudomonadota; class Betaproteobacteria; order Burkholderiales; family Comamonadaceae; genus Variovorax; species Variovorax sp. 01T439_2. The sequence continues at coordinate 2,701 of NZ_JBFTPJ010000494.1, read as the reverse complement.
GTTCCAGAAGTCCCGACCCACCGTCGGCCTCACCGGGTTGCGAGCCAGCGCTGCCAGGAAAGATTCACGCGCTTTTTCGCCTTCTAGCGTGGGCGCCTTGAGCGCGGCCAGTCGATTTCGCAGGTATCTTTTCTCGAGGGGCAGAAGCTTGAACGTCACTCCCTTTGGATCCTCCAGAAACCCGGGGGGCGGCAGGGGTACGTCGCCGAAATACCCCGGTTCCGTCGACAGGGATTGCCCATCCATGTCGGCGGCCGTGCGTGACTTGCGCTCCGATCCCAGCGCCTCCAGAACTGCCTCGCGCGAGGGCGCCGCTCGCATATAGTCGCGACCAAGAATTCCCCACGTCGCCAAGGCCGACCAATACGAGAACGACGCGGGCTGGGCCGCATACTTTCCTTGCTCGTAGACGCGCGAGCCGATGACGCCTGTGTCATCCGTGTCGGCCGCTCTGTTCTTGAGCCCAAGCTTGAGCTGCCCGGTCAAAGTGAACTCGAGTTGCGCCAGTTTCTGGATGGCATTGCTGCTGCCGGCTGCACTCTGCAACAGCCAGGGCACGAACAACGTGTATCTGAGGCGCGTGTGCAGCACCGAAGTTCCAGGAAACAGCCTGTCAGCGAAAGCCTGGTGGATCGAAAGCAGTCCGAGCTCGTCGACCACGCCGCGCTGTCTGTCATTCAGCAGCGCCTCGGCTTTGGCCACTTCCGCTCGGGAAATCAGAACCCAGCCTAACGCTGGCTGCTTGGCTTTGGGCGCCGATGGTCGAGTGTGTGTATTGGTGTTTTTGGAAGAAGTCGGTATCACCAAGCGCCTCCTTGTAGCTTGTCGAATCCAAGCATATTAGAGTCGAGCAGACGCTCTTCTAACGGCCAAGCAGCGCGTGGAAACCTCATCCGACGCTATTTTTCTGTCCCTAACCGCAGAGCCCCGTGCGTCACCTGCCACTGATCCGCTTCGGTTCATACTGCTGCACTGAGGTGCTTCAAAGCGGACGTTGGGTGAATTTCGGCTCACAGTCTGAAGCTTTAGAACCCGGTTAGCCCCAGGCCGGGCTATTCCTGGCTGATCGGCCTGCTGCTCGATATTTGCCTGCCGAGCCTTTTCGCGGATAGGGTCGCCGGCAGGGGCCGCTCATGGGGGGTTAGGTCGTCTCCGATGTGGATTCGCCAGCGGCAGCGTTGAGTCGGAGCAAAGGAGCATGAGCGCCTCCTGCAGCAGACGAGCCGCCTGCAGGGCTCGTTGATCGGTAGGGTCGGCGGTGACGCACGCGCTCGATTCATGGTTGGTTTGGGCTCGCATGGGCATTGCCTTTCGATTCTTCCGCAGCGCATCCAATGCCGTTGCGGGACGTCCATAGGTTGCCGGGGATGTCTGGTGAGACCAACTCGCTGTAGCAATGCGAAGCGTACTGGAACGGGACGTGCGAATCGGAAAGGGCGTTCAGCACATGCCGAACCTTCGTGCACTCTGAACCAGAGTCGGTGTGGGCCGGTACCCTTCAATTTCCTCCCTTCTTCCTTTGCAGCAGAAACGCCCTACGTTCAGCGCACGCTTCGGCGGCTTGCTTCAATTCGGCATAGGACTTTGCTGCGATTACCGATCCGGAAGGATTCTTCACTTTCGGGTTCAAGACGACTGCGTAGTAGGTGGGCGGGGAGCGGCGCCCGCTATCGCGAAAGATCTGTACCTGCATGCCGCTGTGCATGTACTCTTCGACGATCTGATCATGGTCCGAGGGTTCCGAGTGCGGAATCTGCGCCTTCACATGACGCGCTCCATCTTCCGCTGCGATCGGGAAGACGTTCAGTTCCAGAACCCTGGCATTCAAGCCCACCTGAATTGCCGATCGCAGTGCGGCCTTGGTTGCGTCTGCACCCTGATCCGCGAGCGGGTTCATTTCGATGAGAACGTGCGCAAGGATTCGGCGGTTTTCGGCCATGTCGGGTTCCGATCGTTTCTGCGAAGGTTGGTGATGTGGTCTGGGGCGGCGCTTCACGCCGGCCACCAAAGCGGCCGTTCCGGCTGCGCCGCTTCGGCACGCAATGCGTCGGCCAGTTCATGCACGGGGTCCTTGAGGCTGCTTCGCACGAGTGCGATCCATGTGCGCAATGCGTCATCCTCGGGTTGATCGCCGGCGATACCCTCCAGGCGCGACAGCACATCCAGAGCACTGTGATAGGTCGCCAGGGACTGGCCGACCGCGACGGAGCGAGGCAGTTGATTCGCCCGCGCTTCCCGGCGCTGCGCACGCGCCTGCTCTGCGGCCACCGCGATGTTGTGAGCCTGGGCTGCTTCCCGCTCCTGCTGTCGTCGGATGGCGGCTTCTTCGGCCACCAGCTTGGACCTGAGTGCTTCGGCTTCCGGGAAGGCGATCAGGGCGCGTGTGATCTCTGGAAGCTGTTGCTCCAGCTGCTCACGACTGCCTGTCCATTGGCGGGCGATGACGTGCCAATCTCTTTCCAGCTTCAGCTTGTAGCCATCGACGGCCCTGTATTCGTCTCGATGAAAGAGGAAATCCTGACGCTTGGGTTGAACAATCTTTTCCACCTGTTCGGAGAAGCTCAGCCTGATGGCGCCGCCCGCGCGCCGGATTTCAACCGTATTCGATGCGTCTCCCCGGCCAGCGGCGATCTGGCAACCTCCGGCGATCAGTCTCCGGATGAGCGCTTCGTGGAAACGGAGAATCCAGTCGATGTGGGTC
>NZ_JBFTPJ010000493.1:0-4383 GCF_056398445.1 Variovorax sp. 01T439_2 | reverse complement strand
AGTTCCGCCCGATCATCACCGGGGTGTTCGGGCTCACCTTCGGCGATGTGAACGGAGACATCCCGTTCGGGGATATCAGCGCCACCATGCGAGGTCAATCATGAATCGAACAAAGCAGGTCGGCGCGACCACGGTGGAGTTCGCGCTGGTCCTGATGCTCTTCCTGACCTTCCTGCTGGGCATCATGGATTTCGCGCGCATGTTGTGGACGTGGAATGCAGCTGCCGAAGCGACGCGCTGGGGCGCTCGCGCGGCCGTCGTGTGCGACCGAGACGCCACGGTCGTGCTTTCCAAGATGCAGAAGTTCCTGCCTCAATTGACGGCAGCCAACGTCAGCATCGATTGGTACGACGCGGCAGGCAGCGTCAGCACGGCCTGTACCGCCGCCAATTGCAGCGGCGTGAATGTCCGCATCCTCAATCTCGACTACCAGTGGATCTCGCCCATCGGATTCGGAACGCATGCCGCGATCCCGATGCCGAGTTTTTCCACCTACCTGCCGCGCGAAATCATGGGGCAGGACCCGAACAGCAGCGCCGTCTGCTCCTGATCTGCACCTAACCCCGAGCCACATCATCATGAAAATCTCCATCATCTCCCCCAACCCCGGCCATCTGCAGGACATGCGCAAGGTGCTGGAGGTTCGCTCCCACACAGTCTCCGTGTTCGAAGGAGGCAAGAGCCGCATGCAGTGGGTGGTCGAGCAATCGGCGCCCGAGCTGCTGCTGGTGGACGGCATGTGCTGCGATCCCCATGAGGTGTCGATGGTGGAGCAGCTCACGATGCGCCATCCCGCGCTTGCGGTGGTGCTGCTGTGCGCGATGCAGACGCCCGAGTTCCTGATTCTTGCCATGCGTTCGGGCGTGCGCGAGGTGCTGCCTTCGCCGCCTGAGCCTGCGGCGCTCGAGGCGGCCGTGGAGCGCATCGCACTCAAGATGGCCGGCACGCAGGCACGCGAGGCGGGCCAGGTGGTCGCGTTCATGCCATGCAAGGGCGGCAGCGGCGCCACCTTTCTGGCCACCAACATCGGGCATCAGCTTTCGATGCGCCGCTCGGTGCTGCTGATCGACCTGAACCTGCAGTTCGGCGATGCGCTGTCTTACGTGAGCGACCTGCGGCCCACTTCCACGCTGGCCGACGTGGCGCGCGACATCGGCCGGCTCGATGCCTCCTTGCTGGCCGCAAGCACGGTGAAGGTGGCGCCGGGCTTCAGCATTCTTGCGGCGCCCGAAGACCTCTCGCGCGCGCTGGAGGTCAAGGCCGAGCATATCGATGCCATCCTGCAGCTGGCAGTGGCGCAGTACGACTTCGTGCTGTTCGACCTGGGCCTGCGCATCGATCCGCTCGTCATCCGCGTGCTGGACCGCGCGGACCGGATCTTTCCGGTGCTCCAGCCGAGCCTGCCGCACATCCGCAACGTGACGCGACTGATGCAGGTGTTCAAGTCGCTCGGCTATCCGGCCGGCAAGGTCGAGCTGCTGGTCAACCGCAGCGCGGGCGGCACGGAGATCGGCCTGTCCGACATGCGCCGATCGCTGGGCGGGGCCACGCTGGTCAGCGTGCCCGATGGCGGCAAGGACGTGGACGCTTCGATCAACCGCGGCGTGCCGCTGGCCGAGATGTCGCGCGGCAGCGCGCTCTGCAAGCGGCTCGTGGAAATCGCCCACACGCTCAGTCCTCGCCAGAAGGAAGCGCCAGGCCTGATCGGCCGGCTTTTCCGCCGAGCCTGACACCGCATTGCACCCTGACGCATCTTCTTCCTCCAACAGCAAGGCAGGTCCACATGTCATTCAGAGAACAGCTCAATGCGATCGAAGCCGCGCCGGTCGCGCGCGCGCCGGCACCGCTCCTGCCCGACGGGGCGCTTTCGTCCTTCGCTTCGGATGCCTACAAGCTCCTGAAGGAGCGAATGCACCTGAAACTGCTGGACCGGTTCGACCTGGCGGTGCTCGAAACCCTGAAGCCCGAGGTGCTGCGCCAGGAAATCTCCACCATGGTCACCCGGCTGCTGCAGGAGGAGCCCGAGGCGCTGAACGACATCGAGCGGCGTACGCTGATCCGCGACATCCAGCACGAGATGCTCGGCTTCGGTCCCATCGAGCTGCTGATGGCCGACCCGACGGTGTCGGACATCCTGGTCAACTCGCACGACCAGGTCTACGTGGAGCGCAGGGGCCGGCTGGAGCTGACGGACGTGAGCTTCACCGACGAGAAGCACCTGCTGCGCATCATCGACAAGATCGTCTCGCTGGTGGGACGGCGCATCGACGAATCCAGCCCCATGGTCGATGCGCGGCTGCCGGACGGATCGCGCGTCAATGCGGTGATTGCGCCGGTGGCACTGGACGGCCCGATGATGTCGATTCGCCGCTTCGCGAAGATTCCGCTGAAGATGGAGAACCTGGTGCACGACCTCAAGACGCTCACGCCGCAGATGGGGCTGATGCTCGAAGGGCTGGCCAGCGCAAAGATCAACATGCTGATCTCCGGCGGCACCGGCGCCGGCAAGACGACGCTGCTGAATATTCTCTCGGGCTTCATTCCCGCCACAGAACGCATCATCACCATCGAGGATGCGGCCGAACTCCAGCTGCAGCAGCCGCATGTGGCCCGCATGGAAACCCGGCCGATGAACATCGAAGGCAAGGGCGAGATCACGCAGCGCGCGCTGGTGCGCAACGCATTGCGCATGCGGCCCGACCGCATCGTGATTGGCGAGGTGCGCGGCGCCGAGGCGGTCGACATGCTGCAGGCCATGAACACCGGCCACGAAGGCTCGCTGACCACCATCCACGCCAACAGCCCGCGCGACGCGCTGGCACGGCTGGAGAACATGATCAGCATGGCCAACCTGAACCTGCCGCATCACTCGGTGCGCCAGCAGATCGCGTCGGCCATCACGGTGGTGATCCAGGTCCTGCGGCTCGTCGATGGCCGGCGCAAGGTCACCAGCATCCAGGAGATCACCGGCATGGAAGGCGAGGTGGTCACGATGCAGGAGATCTTCGCGTTCCGCCAGACCGGCATGGGCCCCGACGGCCGCGTGCGCGGCTACTTCCATGCCACCGGCGTGCGGCCGAAATTCGTCGAGCGCCTGCACTCCTTTGGCGTGGTGCTGCCCGACGCCATGTTCGATCCCGACAAGCACTACGAATAGGAGGCTCCCATGTTCCAGAACCTGGTTGGAGACACGCTCATCACGCTGTCGGTGCTGGTCTTCGTGACGGTGCTGATGGTGATCGAGGGGCTGTACATGCTGTGGCGCTCCTACAGGGGCCCCGGCGTTCAGAAGATCGGCAAACGGCTGCAGGCGCTGTCTGCGGCCACCGACCGCATCGCGCAGGCGCGGCTCGTGAAGGACCGCGTGCTCAGCGAGGCGCCCTGGATGCAGCGCGTTCTCCTGAAGCTTCCGCGGGCCCACCGCCTGGACCGCTTCATTCTCCAGGCGGGTCTGGAGTGGACCGTGTCCCATGTGCTGCTGGCCTGTGCGCTGTCCGGCATGCTTGTCTTCTTTGCGATGGCATCGCTCGCGAACCAGCCCGCATGGGTTGCCCTGCTGGTGGGCGCCGCCGGCGCCGCGGTGCCGCTGCTTTACCTGGACTACCAGCGCAGCCGCCGACTGGCGCATCTAGAAAGGCAACTGCCGGACGCGCTGGACCTGGTGACGCGCGCCCTGCGCGCGGGCCATTCGTTCGCGAGCAGTGTGCAGATGATCGGCGAGGAAATGTCCGAGCCCATTGCGGGCGAGTTCCGCATGGTGGCCGACGAGGTCGGCTTCGGCGTCTCGCTGCAGCAGGCGCTCACGAACATGAGCGAGCGCGTGCCGCTTACCGACCTGCGCTACTTCGTGGTGTCGGTGCTGATCCAGCGCGACTCCGGCGGCAACCTGACCGAGGTGCTGGGCAACCTGAGCCGGCTGATCCGCGACCGCCTCAAGCTGCTGGCACGGGTGCGGGTGCTGTCGGCGGAAGGGCGGCTGTCGGCCTGGATCCTCGGCCTGATGCCCTTTGCGCTGGTGGCGCTCCTGAATGCGTTCAATCCCGAGTTCATGTCGCCGCTGTGGACCGACCCGATCGGCATCACCGTCGTCAAGTACATGCTGGGCCTGATGGTGGTCGGCGCGGTGATCCTGCGCAAGATCGTGAAGATCCGTGTCTGAAGGAGAAATGCCATGCTGTTCCCCATTCTCGTTTTCGTGGCCGTCTCCCTCGCCATTGGCGGATTCGCGGTCTGGATGATGCCCACCCGTACCGAGCAGCGGCTGCGGGCCGTAGTGCCTGGGAGCAAGTCGGTCTGGATCGAGACCGCCGTCAAGATCGTCGGGCCCTTCGCCCAGTTGTCTTCGCCCACCGGCGAAGGAGAGGCCTCACCGCTGCGATTGTA
>NZ_JBFTPJ010000492.1:0-4386 GCF_056398445.1 Variovorax sp. 01T439_2 | reverse complement strand
GAAGGTGCTGAGCCGCGACCAGTTGCTCAGCCTCACCCAGGGCCGCGAAGCCGAGCTCTTCGAGCGCTCGATCGACCTGCTCGTGAGCCGGCTGCGCCAGCGGCTGCGCGACGATGCGCGCGAGCCCCGCTACATCAAGACCGTGCGCAGCGAAGGCTATGTCCTCGCTTCGGCCGTCGAAGCCATGAACTGACCGGCTCGGTCTTCATTCCGCTTGACCTCAAGTTAGGTTGAGGCTGCACATTGCGCAGCATGAACCATGACCCGCAATCCTCCGCCCGCGTCGCAGAGGCGCTCCAGATCCATCGAAGCATTGCCGCATGCCATGCGCACCTTGCGCGCAGTGACGATGCCCACGCGCTGACGGCCACGCTGATGCTGCCCTGCTACCGCGCCGAGTTCGAGCGGCTGGTGCTCGCGATGTCTGCCGCCGAGACGAACGAACTGATGTCGCGGCTTCCCATCGGCGAGGAGCGGCAATCCCTCAGTCTTCCGCGCGCCTGATCACGAGCCGGCGGGCGCCGGGCCCTTCCGACGACAGCTTGTCGGCCGGGTTGCGCAGGCGGCAGCGGTCGATCGACWGGCAGCCGCAGCCGATGCAGTCGTCCAGCGTGTCGCGCAGCTTCTTGAGCTGGGCCATGCGTTCGTCCAGTTCCGCGCGCCAGCCGGCCGAAAGCCGCGCCCAGTCCGCGCGGCTGGGCGCGGCCGAGGTGGGCAGCGTGGCCAGGGCCTCGGCGATGTCGGCCAGCGCAATGCCCACCCGCTGCGCGACGCGGATGAACGCCACGCGCCGGAGCACGTCTCGCCCATAGCGGCGGTGATTGCTCGGCGCCCGGTGGCTCGCGATGAGCCCCTTGGATTCGTAGAAATGAAGGGTGGACACCGGCACCCCGCTGCGCTGCGCGACCTCGCCCACCGACAGCGTGGCGGGGAAATCGTGCGGTGGTTCTGCTGGCTTGGAATTCATCGAGACCTCGACTTTAGTTGAGGTTCCAGAGGCCGCGTGCTCACTCCACAGTAGCGCCCGAAGCCTTGACGATGCCGGCCCAGAGCGCGCTTTCCTTCGCGATGAGGGCGGCGTATTCGGCCGGGCCGCCGAGCAGCGGCACGGCGCCTTCCACGCCCAGGCGCGACTGGAATTCGGCGCTGCCCGCCACCTGCAGCATCTGCGCCGAAAGCTCCTTCACGAAGGCATCCGGCGTGCCACGCGGCGCGAGGATGCCGTAGGTCAGCGTGCTCTCGAAGCCCGCGAGTTCGCGCAGGCCCGACTCGGCCACGGTGGGCACCTCGGGCAGCGAAGGCAGGCGCTTGGCGCCCGTGACCGCAACGGCGCGCAGCCGGCCGCCCTTGACCAGCGCGAGCGCGGGCGGAACGACGCTGAACATCATCTGCACCTGCCCGCCCGCCAGGTCGGTGAGGCCGGGGTTGGTGCCCTTGTAGGGAATGTGATTGATGCGCGTGCCGGTGCGCTCTGCGAAGAGCTCGCCGGTCAGGTGGCCGCCGGTGCCGCTGCCGCTCGAGGCGTAGTCGAGCAGGCCCGGCCGGGCCTTGGCCTCGGCCACCAGGTCGGCCACGGTGCGCACCTTCGATGCGGCGGGCACCACGAGCACCAGTGCGGACGAAGCGAACATGGCCACGGGCAGCAGGTCCTTGCGCGCGTCGAACTTCAGGCCCTTGTAGAGCGCCGGGTTGATCGACACGGTGCCGGTGTGGCCCAGCAGCAGCGTGCTGCCGTCGGGCGCGCTGCGCACCACCTGCTCGGTGCCGAGGTTGCCGCCCGCGCCGGGCTTGTTGTCGACGATGACGCCCTGCTTGCGCAGCTCGCCCAGGCCCTTGGCCATCTGGCGCGCGAACACGTCGTTGCCGCCGCCGGCCGCAAAGGGCACGACGATGCGGATCGGCCGGGCCTCGCTCTGCGCGTGCGCAGGCAGCCCCGCCGCCGCCAGCAGCCCCAGCAGCAGGCCGCGACGGGCGCGGTCCATCAGACGCGTTCCAGGATCACGGCAATGCCCTGGCCCACGCCGATGCACATGGTGCACAGCGCATAGCGGCCGCCGCCCTTGTGCAGTTGGTTGACCGCGGTGGTGGCCAGGCGCGCGCCGCTGGCGCCCAGCGGGTGGCCGAGCGCAATGGCGCCGCCGTTGATGTTGACGCGCGGGTCGTTGTCCTGCAGGCCCAGCAGGCGCAGCACGGCAAGGCCTTGCGCCGCGAAGGCTTCGTTGAGCTCGATCACGTCGAGCTGGTCGAGCGTGAGGCCGGTGAGCGCCAGCACCTTCTGCGTGGCGGGCGCGGGGCCGATGCCCATCACGCGCGGCGCCACGCCGGCGGTGGCCATGCCGACCACGCGGGCGCGCGGCGTCAAGCCATGCTTGGCGGCGCTGGCTTCGTCGGCCAGCAGCAGCGCGCAGGCGCCGTCGTTCACGCCSSWKGCGTTGCCGGCSGTCACSGTGCCRTCSGSGCGCACCACGCCCTTGAGCTTGGCGAGCGATTCGAGGCTGGTTTCGCGCGGATGCTCATCCTTGTTGACGATGATGGCGTCGCCCTTTTTCTGCGGCACGGTCACGGGCACGATCTCGGCGTCGAAGAAGCCGGACTTCTGCGAGGCCACGGCGCGCAGCTGCGAGTTGAGCGCCATCAGGTCCTGCGCCTCGCGCTCGATCTTGTAGTCGGTGGCCACGTTCTCGGCCGTCTCGGGCATGGAGTCGACGCCGTACTGCGCCTTCATGAGCTTGTTGACGAAGCGCCAGCCGATGGTGGTGTCGTACACCGCGTTGTTGCGGCTGAAGGCGCTCTCGGCCTTGGGCATGACGAAAGGCGCGCGGCTCATGCTTTCGACGCCGCCGGCAATCATGAGGCCGGCTTCACCCGCGCGGATGGCGCGCGCCGCGGTGCCCACCGCATCGAGGCCCGAGCCGCACAGGCGGTTGATGGTGCCGCCGCCGATTTCGAGCGGCAGGCCCGCGAGCAGCGCCGACATGCGCGCGACGTTGCGGTTGTCTTCGCCGGCCTGGTTGGCGCAGCCGTAGAGCACGTCGCTCACGGCCTGCCAGTCGACGTTCTTGTTGCGTTCCATCAGCGCCTTGAGCGGCACCGCGCCCAGGTCGTCGGTGCGCACGCTGCTGAGCGAACCGCCGTAGCGGCCGAAGGGGGTGCGAACGGCGTCGCAGATGAAGGCTTGGTTGGTCATGCGAGTTGTCTCCAGAATGGAAGTGAACGGGTCAGGCGGCGATCGGCAGGCCGACCAGCTTTTCGAGCTCTTCGCGGCTGAGGCCCTCGACCAGGTCGACGAGCTTCAGGCCCTCGGGCGTGCATTCGAGCGTGGCCAGGTCGGAGTACACGCGCTTGACGCAGGCGATGCCGGTCAGCGGATAGCTGCATTCCTGCACCAGCTTGCTCGCGCCCTGCTTGGTCAGCAGGTCCATCATGACCCAGGTCTGCTTGGCGCCGATGGCCAGGTCCATGGCGCCGCCGACTGCGGGAATCGCGTCTTTCTCGCCCGTGTGCCAGTTGGCCAGGTCGCCCGTGGCCGACACCTGGAACGCGCCGAGCACGCAGATGTCGAGGTGGCCGCCGCGCATCATCGCGAAGCTGTCGGCATGGTGGAAGAACGAGCCGCCCGGCAGCAGCGTGACGGGTTGCTTGCCGGCGTTGATGAGGTCGTAGTCTTCTTCGCCGGCCTCGGGCGCGGGGCCCATGCCGAGGATGCCGTTCTCGCTCTGCAGGATGACCTCGCGGCCCTTGGGCAGGTGGTTGGCCACCAGCGTGGGCTGGCCGATGCCCAGGTTGACGACGGCGCCGTCGAAGATGTCCTGCGCCACGCGGGCTGCGAGCTGGTCCTTGGTGCGACGTTGGTAGGTTGTCATGGTCATGCTGCCTTCTTGAAACCGCCGGCCTGGGTGGCCACGCGTTCGATGCGCACCACCTGGTGCACGAAGATGCCCGGGGTCACGACGGTCTCGGGGTCGAGGGTGCCGAGCTCGGCGATGTCGTGCACGGTGGCAATGGTCTTCTTCGCGGCCATGGCCATCACCGGGCCGAAGTTGCGCGCGGCCTTGCGGTAGACCAGGTTGCCCCAGCGGTCGCCGCGCTCGGCCTTGATGAGCGCCACGTCGCCGTGGATCGGGTATTCGAGCACGTACTGCTTGCCGTCGATCTCGCGGGTTTCGCGGTTGCCCGCGAGCTGCGTGCCGTAGCCCGTGGGGCAGAAGAAGGCGCCGATGCCGGCACCCGCGGCGCGGATGCGCTCGGCCAGGTTGCCCTGGGGCACCAGTTCGAGTTCGATCTTGCCGCTGCGGTAGAGCCCGTCGAACACCTGGCTGTCGGCCTGGCGCGGAAAGCTGCAGATGATCTTGCGCACGCGGCCGGCCTTGAGCAGCGCGGCCAGGC
>NZ_JBFTPJ010000491.1:0-5200 GCF_056398445.1 Variovorax sp. 01T439_2 | reverse complement strand
CGTCGAGGCAGCCTGAACCGCGCCGCCTCAGCCCAACACACGCCGGAGAGAAAGCACCTTGTTCTTCGCGGCCAAGCACTTCGACCCCCAGCTGGGCATCGACGCCCACACCTACCTGGCGCCGCCCGGCGTATGGCCCACGCTGCACATCGGCATCGTGATGGACCCGTTCGACTACCTGCCGACCATCCAGGTCTCGCCCGACAACCCGATCGTGAAGGGCATGGCAGCCGTGGACGGTGCCATGCAGGCGGGCCTGGACACCATCGGCCAAGGCACCGCAGCGCCCGAGGTGCCGGCACCGCCGGGCGCGCCGGCCGGCGGCGGCGAGATGCCCGCGAGCATTCCCTTCCCGCTCGGCGCCACCGTCGAGGTGGCGGGGGTGCGCCGGGCCAACGCCGGCACGGGCGGCGTGGACTTCCACGTCCTCGTCGGCGCCCCCATGCCGGTGATCAAGGCGCCCGGCGGCCCCCAGTTCGAGGACGAGCTTTTCATGGGCAGCCGCATCGTGCTGGCCGATGGCGAACCCTTCTCGCGCATCGGCGTGCCGGTGCTGGCCTGCAACATCGTGGGCCTGGTGCCGCCGTTCCGAAAGAAGAAGGCAGTCAAGCCGCTGCGGCTGAGCCTGATGCTGCCGACCACCTTCAACGTCGCCATCCCGCCGCAGGTGTTCGTGGGCGGGCCGCCGACCATCTCGTGGGGCGCRATGGTCCAGCGCGGGCTGTTCAAGGCGCTGGGCCGGGCCTACACCCGCATCGCGCGGCGCGTGTTCAAGAACATGCCGCCGGGCTTCCTCAAGTGCCAGGTGCTGCGTGCCGAGCCGGTGGACATCCGCGATGGCAGCGTCTCGGTGACGCACGAGGACTTCAGCATTCCGGGCCGGCTTCCGCTGAGCTGGACGCGCGTCTATGCATCGCGCGACCACGCCCTGCCCGGCCATTGCGGCCACGGCTGGCAGACCCCGGCGGATGTGCGCCTGATGGCGGAAGCCGACGGCCTGCTCAGCCTGCAGGGGCCGGAAGAATTCGCGCTGTTCCCTGCGCTGCCGCAGGCCGAAGGACAGCAGGTGCTCGACGTGGTGGACGGTGCGCGGCTGATGCGCCAGGGCACGGCGCTCGTGGTGCGCTTCAAGAGCGGCCTGCGCTACCACTTCGAAGATGCGCTGTCGCCCGAGGGAGCACTGCAGGCCGCGCCCCTGCCCATCGCGCGCATCGAGGATGCCTGCGGCAACCACTGGCGCTTCGTGCGGCGGGGCCGCGACCTGGTGCGCATCGCCGAAAGCGGCGTGGACGGCCTGCCGGGCCGCAGCATCGAGGTGCAGTCGCGCGGCGGGTACATCGAGTCCATGGCGCTGCGCGACCCGGCCACCGGGCAGGAGCATCCGCTGGTGCGCTACCGCCATGCCGACGGCGACCTGCTGGCGGCGAGCGATGCGCTGGGTGCGGCGCGCGAGTTTGCGTACCTGCAKCACCGCATGGCGCGCCACACGGACCGCACGGGCCTGTCGTTTCACTACGCGTACGACGAGCAGTGGCGCGTGGTGCACGCCTGGGGCGACGGCGGGCTGCACGACTACCGCTTCGCCTACAGCGCGGCGCTGCGGCAGACCGAGGTGACCAACTCGCTGGGGCACCTCACGGTGGTCAAGTTCGACGAGGCGGGGCTGCCGTTGGCGGAGATCGATCCGCTGGATGGCGTGACCACCTTTGAGTATGACGATGTGGGGCGGACGGTGGCGGTGACTGCGCCCGGGGGGCTGCGCACAGGGTTCACCTACGATGCGCGGGGCAATCTGTTGGGCGTACGACATCCCGATGGCAGCATCGTAGGCTGCGAATACGACAGCGATGACCAGTTGCTCGCCGTCATCGATCCGCTGGGTCATCGCTGGGAGCACGCCAGCGACGCACGCGGGCTGCCATCCAGCCAGACCGATCCGCTGGGCGCCGTCACCCGCTTCGAGCATGACGACCGCGGCCAGCTGGTGCGCCATGTCAATGCGCGGGGTGCGGTCACGCAGCTGCGCTATGACCGCTATGGGCTGCCCGCCCAGATGATCGACGCCCTGACCCATGTCACCCGCTTCGACTATGACGCACTCGGGCGGCTGCGCACGCAAGTCAACGCACTGGGGCAACGAAGCCGGTATCACTGCGACGCGAAAGGCAGGCTGCAACGCATCACGCAGCACGACGGCGCCCAACTCACCTGTGCGTACGACGCCGAGGACCGGCTGGTGCGCTATGCCGACGAGAACGGTGCAATCACCGAACTGACCTACAGCGGCACGGGACTGATCGCCCGGCGAGTTCAACCCGATGGTCATGCCGTGCGCTACGACTACGACAGTGAAGAGCAGCTCGTCGCTGTAGTCAACCCGCGCGGCGAACGCCATGAACTCACACGCGATCCCTTGGGCCGAATCGTCGAGGAGATCGATTACTGGGGGCAATGCCGGCGCTTCCACTACGACGCCAGCGGACGGCTCCTGCGCAGCATCGATCCAATGGGCCGCACGATCAGCTTCCATACTGACGCCATGGGTCGCATCACGCATAAGACCTGGCCCGAAATCTCGGGAGGCGCGCCGGCCGGTGCGGAAGATTTCAGGTACGACGCAGCGGGCCGGCTCGTCGAGGCTCGCAACGCCCACAGCCATTTCAAACATCGCTTCGACGCGCTCGGTCATCTGGTCGAGGAACAGCAGGGCAGCTTCCGGATCGAACGCGCCTACGACGCGGCCGGAAACTCCGTCGAGCGCAAGACCAGCGCGGGCAACCGGGTGGCCGTGCGCTACGACCTGCTCAATCGACCCGCAGAGATCGCCATCAACGATGAGCCCCCGATCACCATCGAACGCAACGCCTTGGGGCAAGCGACGGCGGAGCATCTGAGCGAGCACGTGGTTCGCACGCTGCGCTACAACGACCAGGGCTTGGTCGCTGCACAAGCCGTCGCAAAGGACGGCGCGCCACTATTCGACACGCGCTTCGACTACGACGCCGCCGGCAATCTGACGCGACGCACGGACAGCCAACAAGGCAACGACCTCTACACCCACGATCCGATGGGGCGCATCCTGTCCCACGTCGATCCCATGGGTCGCGTCAGGCACTACCTGAGCGACCCTGCGGGCGATCGGCTCAGGACAAACGTGCGAATCGTCGCGATGGCGCAGACCGCAAGCGGCCAACAGCAACCCGAGCACTGGACACGTGAGGGTGAGCACGAGGAATGGCACTACGTGTTCGACCGCGCCGGCAACCTCACAAGCCGCACACAGACGCGCGCACCCAACCAGCCTGCCCTGCACCTGGCATGGGATACCAATCAGCGGCTGACCCAGAGCCGATGGGAGCGCGGCCCGCACCATGGAGAAGTGACCACCTACGGTTATGACCCCTTGGGCCGCCGCGTCTTCAAACGCAACACGACGCATACGACCTGGTTCTTCTGGGACGGGGATGCGCTGCTCGGTGAGGCTTGTCAGGAAAACGCCCTGGTGCCGAAGACGAAAAAATCCCCGGTGACGAGCTTGCTGGAACGACGCAAGCAAGAGGACGCGCTCAGACAGCTGCATGCGAAGACGCGCGAATTCGTCCTCAAGCCCGGCACCTTCGAGCCACTGGCGTTGATAGACAAGGAGATGCCGCCGTCCAGCGTGGACACCTCCGAGGACACCGCACGGGTTCTTCACTATCACAACGATCCCGATGGCCGTCCCTTGCGCATGACAACCCGTGACGGCCAGATCGTGTGGGCCGTTCGCTACGACGTCTGGGGCGGCATCGCACGCAAGGATTGCGAACTTCTTGCACAGCCGATCAGATGCCAGGGGCAACAGGAAGACGCCGAGACGGGCCTCTTCTACAACAGGCATCGGTACTTCGACCCCATCATCGGCGCCTATGTTTCAGCAGATCCCATCGGGCTGCGGGGTGGCGTGAATCCCTACGCCTACGGCTGCAGCAATCCTTACTTCTGGATCGATCCGCTGGGACTCGCAGCCAGTTGCGAAAGGCATTTGAGGAGCATTGACGAACAGCTTCAGCAGGGCCGGCGTGCGCGAATCGATGTGGCGTCCAAGGACGATGCGATCGAGCTGCTCCTCGCCTACACCACAGGACCGGCCGGCCGCCGGGGCGCGTTCCGGAACACCACGGATCAACCAAACACTGCTCTACCTACCTATGGCGAACATCGCGCAAACACACCGCCCGTTTCCGGCATCCATGGAAGCAGACCCGGACGGCGCCTTCTTCGAGCGGAGTCTCGACGGCGGTGCAACCTCCTTCTATCTGATCATTCGTCCCAGACCCTATCTGACGGCCAGAGACCGGGAACTGATCGATCAGGGAATTTTTTCGCTGGAAGAGCTGCATCCGGAGGTACTCAGGCTCGGTAGGACGCCCTCCCCCCAAACACCCTGGCTGTACGAAGTGGAGTCGTTCAAGGTCGGTCGGGAGCATCACGACGATCAAGAGGTCTTCAACGACCACGCGACGGACTACAGATCCGAGGTATTCGACAACCTGTCGACACTGCTCGAGCACTGCCAAAAGGAATTCGGTGTTGCAGCGTCGGATTTCAGGAAGCGCGACGCCACGCACTATCCCAAGTTCTGAGTGAACTGGACACGGTGATCGCGGCGTCCCCGATTACGCCTTTCAGAACACCGCGCGTTCTGGGCCCTCAGCGCCGCGCTGAGCAGCGCCCCTTCGCCTGACACGGGTTTTCCCGATTGCGCCCTGGCCCTCTCACGCCCGATCATTTAACATGTTAACTAATTCGTCGAAACTAGAAACGTGGCCAGCACCTTCACCCACCGCAACCTCCCGCGCCTGCTGCTGCAGGCGCGCGAAGCCGTCATGGCCCACACGCGGCCCAGCCTGCGCGAGCATGCGCTGTCCGACCAGCAGTGGCGCGTGCTGCGGGTGCTCGGCGAGCACGGCGCGGTGGAAACCGGCCGCGTGGCGCGCGAGGCCTTCATCCTCGGCCCCAGCCTCACCGGCGTGCTCGCGCGCATGGAGCGCGACGACCTCATCACCCGCAGCCGCGATCCCGAGGACCAGCGCCGCACCGTGGTCGAGGCCACGGCGCACGGGATGAAGCTGGTGAAGAAGCTGTCCTCGAGCATCGAGTCGCACTACCAATGGCTGGAGCAGTCGCTGGGCAAGACCAAGCTGACGCAGCTGTACGG
>NZ_JBFTPJ010000490.1:0-4392 GCF_056398445.1 Variovorax sp. 01T439_2 | reverse complement strand
GACGTAGAAGGCGCCATCGGGCACCTGGCAATGAATGCCGTCGATGGCGTTGAGCGCTGCAACCACCGTGTCGCGGCGCTGCTGGTATTCGCGCCGGTTCGCGGCAACGATGTCCTGCGGGCCCGCGAGCGCCGCGATGGCCGCGGCCTGGGCGATCGAGTTGGGGCCGGAGGTGCTTTGCGACTGGAGCTTGACCATCGCCTTGATCAGCTCCGAAGGACCCGCGCCGTAGCCGATGCGCCAGCCGGTCATCGCATAGGCCTTGGAGACGCCGTTGACCGTCAGGGTGCGGTCCTTGAGGTCGGGCGCCGCCTGGGCCATGGTGGCGAACTCGACGTCGCCATAGATGAGATGCTCGTAGATGTCGTCGGTGAGTATCCAGACCTGGGGGTGGCGCCTCAGCACCTCGGCCAGCGCCTGGAGCTCGGCGCGCGTGTAGGTGGCGCCGCTCGGATTGTTCGGCGAGTTGAGCATCAGCCAGCGTGTCTTGGCGGTGATGGCGCGCTCGAGGTCCGCGGGCTGGAGCTTGAACCGGTTGGCGGCCGGGCAGTCGACGAACACCGGCACGCCGCCGGCCAGCAGGGCGATGTCCGGGTAAGACACCCAATAGGGGGCGGGCACGATGACCTCGTCGCCCGCGGCCACCGTGCACATGAGGGCATTGAAGATCACCTGCTTGGCGCCGGTGCCGACGATGATTTCGCCCGGCGCGTAATCCAGGCCGTTTTCGTTCCGGAGCTTGGCGGCAATGGCCTCCTTCAGCGCCGGCGTGCCGCCGACGTCGGTGTACCGGGTCTGGCCGGCGGCCATGGCGCGGATTGCCGCCTCCTTGATGTGCTCGGGCGTCTCGAAGTCGGGCTCGCCGGCGGTCAGGCTCAGGATGTCCCGGCCCAAGGCGCGCAGTTCGCGCGCACGTTGGCCGGCCATGGAGCTGGGAGAGGGTTTGATGCGATGGAGCCGGGGAGCGATATGAAGCATGGGCGCAGTATCAAAGGCCATGCGCTGCGGGACAAACGAGAAATCGGAGGATCCGGGTATTCCTTTTTTTCCTGCGGAGCATCGGGCTTACATTCCATTGGAATGAACTTCACCTTTAAGCAGCTGGAGGCCTTTCTCTTCAGCACCAAGCTCCAGAGCTTCAGCGCGGCGGCGGTGAAGCTGCACACCACGCAGTCGGCCATCTCCAAGCGCCTGGCCGAACTCGAGGAGTCGCTGGGCGGGACGCTGCTGCACCGCACCTCCCATGGGCTGGAACTGGCCCAGGCCGGGCGCGAATTGCTGCCGCTGGCCGAGGAAGCCCATCGCCTGTGGCAGCGCATCCAGCACGACATCAGCGTGGACAAGACGCTGCGCGGCACTTTCCGCGTGGGCGTGACGGAACTGATTGCCATGACGTGGCTCACGCGGCTGATCCAGCTGCTTCAGAAGCTGCACCCCCAGGTGACGCTGGAGCCGGTGGTGGACGCGGGGCTGACGCTCTTCGAGCGCCTCGAGGCCAACAAGCTCGACCTGTCCATCATGCCGGGCACTTTCTGGGGCCAGGCGTTCGAATCGATCAAGGTCGGGCAGGTGGACCAGGCCTGGATCGCGAGCCCGCGGCTCGGCATTCCGCAACGAGCCCTGGCGCCGCACGAGTTTGCCGACTATCCGGTGATCGAGCAGCCCGCGGGCGCCTCGAAGAACAAGTTCTACGAGGCCTGGCGCGCGGAGCACGGGTTCCGCTTCGGCAAGGTCATGCTGACGAACAGCACGACCGTCCTGCGCGAGCTGACGATCAGCGGCTTCGGCATCAGCCAGCAAGCGCTCGACTACGTGCGCCCGGACATCAAGAGCGGCCTGCTGCGCATCGTCAAGAGCGACCCGATGCCGCCACCGCTGGTCTACAGCGCGGTCTATCGGAGCGACAATTCCAGTCCTGCGCTGGCACGCATCGTCGAACTGGCCGTGAAGACCTGCGATTTCAAGTTGCGGGCGAGCCAGCACGACGTGGCCCCGGCCCGGCCGTTGCGGGGCTCGAGTTCAGGCCTGCGGCAACGGCCGGTACGCAAGGGCGTGAAGAAGAAGCCGGCGAGAAGCTAGCGTCGCGGCATTGGCCGGCACGAAAGCCGGGCCTCCGCCGATGCGGCATACTCCCACCCCCCAACTCGCCAGAGACCCCGCTGAATGGACAAGGAAGTCGACCCCAAAGTGCTCGCCGTCATCGATGAGATGCGGCTTTCCGGACCGCGGCTTACGCCGGTCGAGATCGTTGCGAAGATGGGCGTCTTCGATGCGCGGGAAAAGCCGTTCGACCACGCCTGGCTTGCAACGGGCGACAACGTCATTGCCACCATCTGGGCCGAATTCGTGAACATCGGCGCCGGCGGACACTGGTTCTGCCTCGAGTCGCTCGACACGCAGCACCGCGTCGGCGGCGGCGTGCGCAGCCCCCAGCAGATCCAGCGCGCCAAGGACCGCCGTGCGCTGCTCAAGCGCACCGTCGATGCGGGCCAGGGCTTCCGTGCCGTGCTGCAGACCAACCGCGTCGCCATTGCCGAGCTCGAGAGCAACAAGAGCGCGAAGGTCTCCACGCGCGTGCGCGACGACGCCGAATGGCATGTTGCAAGCTGGGATTCCGACCAGCAGCTCGCGATCCTGGTGCGAGGTCCGCGCGGCTGGGTGCCTGGCGAAGCGGAGATACAGGCGGCCAAGGCGCGGGGCAGCGTGCCGGTCGCTGCGGCCGCCGATGCGGGCGCTGCGGCTGCCGAGCGGTCGGCCTCGCGGGAAGAGGTCCAGGCCGCCGCCATGGACTACGTGATGCGCCACTTCAAGGGCTACGGCTACAACGCCGAGGACGTCACTGGCCAGAAGCTCGGCTACGACCTCGAAGTGTCGAACGCGAAGGGCGCCAAGCTTCTCAGGGTGGTGGTGAAGGGCACGTCCACCGGAGTGCCCAGTTTCCGGCTCACGGACGAAGAACGCGCAAGCTCGGCGCGCGAGCCGCTCTGGCGGCTGCTGGTGGTTGCCGATGCCATCGGCACTGCGGCGCAGCACAAGATCTACAAGCCTTCAGAGATGGAGCAGGCGCCGGGGTTCGAGCCGCTGGATTAGCGGGCATTGCTGCTTTCGTGGCCGGTGTGCGCCCGGAAGCCCTGGCTCAGGTGAACAGCTTTCCGTTGAACGCGATGCGCAGGGTGCGCACCGTGAGCACCGCCAGTGCCACGGTCAGCATCCCGAGCAGCAGGACCGCGATGGTCCACAGCGGCGCGGTCGCCCGCAGTTGCGCGTACTTCAGCGCCGCGTTGGCCAGTGCGGCCATCGGGAAGCCGATCGCCCACCATCCCGCGGAGAAATTGATGCTGGGCCGGAACACCTTCGGCGCAAGCACCGCGAACATGAAGAGCGCGAAGTAGAAGAGCAGCGCGGCAAAGCGGTCGATGCTGCCCGTGATGTTCGTGTAGGCGAGGAACCCGACCGCGAAGGGCCCCACGAGGATCATCAGCGAGGGCGTCATTGCCGGCGCGAGCGGCGGCTGGTGCACCAGCCGGCCGACGATGAGCACGAGCAGCACCAGTGCGAGCACCGCGCCCACGGCCATTGCCAGCAGGTTCAGCTCTGCGGCCCAGGCCATGGACGGCTCGTGCCCGGCGGTCACTGCGATGTCCAGCGTGGCGACGCCAGGGATCAGCCAGGCCGGCACCGCATGCGATGCATCCAGTTGCCCTCTGAGCAGGCGCGAGACCACCACGAAGCCGAGCACGAAGGTCGCGATCGCGCCCAGGGTCCACAGCGCGTGCGCGGCGGACGCACTGTAGGGCGCGATCACGGCCGACAGCAGCAGCATCGAGATGACGATGGTGCCGAAGAAGTTGCCGGTCACCGGGTGATTGAACTCTCCGCGCACGGCCTGCGGATGCCTGGCCAGCTTCATCGCATAGCCCAGCGCCAGCAGCACGAAGACGCCGAGCGCAAAGGCGCCGATGGCCTCGCCGATGACGGCCGGCGCGCCCAGGCTGCCATGTGCCAGCCGCCAGGCCAAGGCCAGCCCCGAAAGCCCCATGACAGAGCCGAACAGGTTGACGGGCAGGTTGCGCAGCGAAGCTTCGCTTGCGGCGTGGAACACCGGAAAGGGCGGATTCAATGACTCGTTCTGCATGATGGCCTCGTTGGCTGAATTTGCGGGTACGGACAGTTTCTGCCAAACTGCTCGGGCCGTGGGCGCCGCGGCACGACGTTTTCTGCCAATCACCGAGCCTTCACCGCCATGCGTGTCGCGATCCTTGCTTTTCCCCGTGTCCAGCTGCTCGACGTCGCCGGCCCCGCCGACGTGTTCGCCGAGGCGGCCCGCCAGCTCGGGCTGCCGCGCGCCTACCAGGTGCAGGTGATCGGCACCGAGACAGGGTTGCTCAAGAG
>NZ_JBFTPJ010000489.1:0-7217 GCF_056398445.1 Variovorax sp. 01T439_2 | reverse complement strand
AAGTAAGGGTTCGGCCCGGGTAGGGCCACGGCATCGATCTTGCATATTGCGGGTCGATGCTTCGCTTCCTCCTCACGCGCGTGAGCCTGCTGGTGCCGACCTTCATCGGCATGACGCTGCTTGCCTTCTTTCTGATCCGGCTGGTGCCGGGCGACCCCATCGAAACCATGGCGGGCGAGCGCGGGATCGATCCCGAGCGCCATGCCCAGCTGCGCGCGGCCTACGGCTTCGACAAGCCGGTGATCGTGCAGTACGGCATCTACATCGGCCGCGTGCTGCATGGCGATCTCGGCAAGTCGCTGGTCACGCAGGAGTCGGTCGCCAACGAGTTCCTTGCGCTGTTCCCCGCCACGGTCGAGCTGGCCGTGTGCGCCATTGCCTTCGCGCTGCTG
Organism: Variovorax sp. 01T439_2; assembly: GCF_056398445.1. Classification (NCBI taxonomy): domain Bacteria; kingdom Pseudomonadati; phylum Pseudomonadota; class Betaproteobacteria; order Burkholderiales; family Comamonadaceae; genus Variovorax; species Variovorax sp. 01T439_2. Next base: position 6,825 of record NZ_JBFTPJ010000489.1, on the reverse strand, counting down.
CTGGGGCTGCCGGCGGGCATCCTGGCGGCGGTGCGGCGCAATTCCATCTTCGACCATGGCGTGATGGCCACCTCGCTCACCGGCTATTCGATGCCGATCTTCTGGTGGGGGCTGCTGCTGATCCTGTTCTTCTCGGTGCAGCTGGGYTGGACGCCCGTGTCGGGCCGCATTGCGGTGCAGTACTTCGTCGAGCCTGAAACGGGCTTCCTCTTGATCGATGCGCTGCGCGCCGGCGACACCGGCGCCTTCTGGTCGGCGCTGCATCACCTCGTCCTGCCGGCCATCGTGCTCGGCACCGTGCCGCTCGCGGTCATCGCGCGCATGACGCGCTCGGCCATGCTCGAGGTGCTGGGCGAGGACTACATCCGCACCGCGCGCGCCAAGGGCCTCTCGCGCCTTCGCGTGGTGGGGCTGCATGCGCTGCGCAACGCGCTGATTCCGGTGGTCACGGTGATCGGGCTGCAGGTGGGCGTGCTCTTCACGGGCGCGATCCTCACCGAGACCATCTTCTCGTGGCCCGGTGTCGGCAAGTGGCTGATCGAGGCCATCGGCCGGCGCGACTATCCGGTGCTGCAGGGCGGCATGCTGCTGCTGGGCGGCATCGTGATGCTGGTCAACCTGCTGGTCGACGTGACCTACGGCGTCATCAACCCACGCATCCGGCATTGACCGATCCCATGGCAACGACGACACACGCAGATTCGAGCAGTATCGCGGGCGCGGCACCCCCCGGCCCCTGGCGCGAGTTCTGGACCGCCTTCTCGGCCAATCGCGGCGCGGTGATCGGGCTTGCCACCGTCGCGCTGCTGCTGCTGGTGGCTCTGTTCGCGCCGTGGATCGCGCCGCATGCGCCCAACGAGACCAACAGCGCCGTCTTCCTGCTGCCGCCGGCATGGCAGCAGGGCGGCTCCGCAAGCTACCTGCTGGGCACCGACGCCATCGGGCGCGACATTCTTTCGCGGCTGATGCACGGCGCGCGGCTCTCGCTGTCCATCGGCGTGGCGGTGGTGGCGCTGTCGGTGGTCGTCGGCGTGGTGCTCGGCCTTGTCGCGGGCTTCTTTCGCGGCGTGCTGGAGATCGCGATCATGCGGCTGATGGACATCGTGCTCACGATGCCGAGCCTGCTGATGGCCATCGTGATCGTCGCGATCCTCGGGCCGGGGCTGGTCAACGCCATGGTGGCGGTGGCCATCGTCGTGCTGCCGCACTACGTGCGCATCACGCGCGCCGCGGTCATTGCCGAGATCTCGCGCGACTACGTGACCGCCGCGCGCGTGAGCGGCGCCGGCACGCTGCGCCTGATGTTCCGCGAGGTGCTGCCCAACTGCGCGGCGCCGCTGATCGTGCAGGCCTCGCTCGGCATCTCCACGGCCATCCTCGATGCGGCGGCGCTGGGCTTCATCGGCCTGGGCGCGCAGCCGCCGTCGCCCGAATGGGGAACGATGCTGGCCGATGCACGCGAGTTCGTGCTGCGCGCCTGGTGGGTCGTGACTTTTCCGGGGCTCGCGATCCTCGCGGCCGTGCTGGCCTTCAACCTGCTCGGCGACGGCCTGCGCGATGCGCTCGATCCCAAACTGAAACGATGAACATGCTGCTGGACATCAAGGACCTGCACGTCGAGTTTCCCACCCAGGGCGGCGTGCTGCATGCGGTCGACGGCGTGAGCCTCAGGCTCGAGGAGGGCGAGGTGCTCGGCATCGTCGGCGAATCGGGCTCGGGCAAGAGCGTGACGATGATGGCGCTGATGGGCCTCGTGGGCTTTCCGGGCCGGGTGCGCGCGCAGCACATGCGCTTTGCGGGCAAGGAGCTGCTCGGCATCTCCGACAAGGCGCGCCGCGCGCTGGTCGGCAAGGAGGTGGCCATGATCTTCCAGGAGCCGACCACCAGCCTCAATCCCTGCTTCACCATCGGCTTCCAGCTGATGGAAACGCTGCGGCTGCACCTTCATCTGGACCGGCGCACGGCGAAAAAGCGCGCGACCGAGCTGCTCGAGCAGGTCGGCATACCGGCGGCGTCGTCGCGCCTGGGCAGCTATCCGCACCAGCTCTCGGGCGGCATGAACCAGCGCGTGATGATCGCGATGGCCATTGCCTGCAACCCGCGCCTGCTGATCGCCGACGAGCCGACCACCGCGCTCGACGTGACGATCCAGGCGCAGATCCTCGACCTGCTGCGCGAGCTGCAGAAGGAGCGCGGCATGGCGCTGGTGCTCATCACGCACAACATGGGCGTGGTCAGCGAGATGGCGCAGCGCATCGCCGTGATGTATGCGGGCCAGGTGATGGAGCAGCAGCGCGTCGACCGGCTCTTCGCGGATCCGCAGCATCCCTACACCGAGGCCCTGCTGGCCGCGCTGCCCGAACGCGCCGCGCCCGAGGGGCGGCTGGCCACCATCGCGGGCGTGGTGCCGGGCGTGCACGACCGGCCGGCCGGCTGCCTGTTCGCGCCGCGCTGCAGCTACGTGACGACGAAGGCCTGCAACGTGCGGCCGGCGCTGCGCGAGGTCGAGTCGCCGCCCGGCGCCGAGGTGCGCTGCCATTTCCCGCTCGGCGAGCCCGGGCGCATGGCGGCCATCGAGGCCGACCGGCCGCGGCCACAGGCCGTGGAGGCGCTGCCATGAGTGGCGATGCCATCGGCGACGTCGTCGTGGAGGCGCGCAACCTGCAGCGCACCTATGCCGTGCGGCGCGGCATGTTCCGCGCGCCTGCGCAGTTGCGCGCGGTCGGCGACATTTCTTTTCGCATCGAGCGCGGCCGCACGCTTGCGGTGGTCGGCGAATCGGGCTGCGGCAAGTCGACGCTCGCGCGCATGGTCGCATTGATCGAAAAGCCCACGGCCGGGCAGCTCGTGCTGGCCGGCCACGATGCCGTGGACCCGCCGCCCGCATACCGGCGCGAACTGCGCCAGGCCGTGCAGCTGGTGTTCCAGAACCCCTATGGCTCGCTCAATCCGCGCAAGAAGATCTCTGCGGTGCTCGAGGATCCGCTCGCCATCAACACCGCGCTCGGCAAGCCCGAGCGGGTTGCCAAGGCGCGCGAGATGCTGGCGCGCGTGGGCCTGCGGCCCGAGCATGCGAACCGCTATCCGCACATGTTCTCGGGCGGCCAGCGCCAGCGCATCGCCATTGCGCGCGCGCTCATGCTGGAGCCGCGCCTGCTGGTGGCCGACGAGCCGGTGTCGGCGCTCGACGTGTCGATCCAGGCGCAGGTGCTGAACCTGCTGGCCGACCTGCAGGCCGAGCTGGGCCTGGCCTATCTCTTCATCTCGCACGACCTGGGCGTGGTGCGGCACATCGCGCACGAGGTGCTCGTGATGTACCTCGGCCATGCGGTGGAGCAAGGTTCCAAGGCGCGCATCTTCGCGCGGCCGCTGCATCCCTACACGCAGGCGCTGCTGGCATCCACGCCCGGCCTCAGCAGCCAGCGCATCGTGCTCAAGGGTGAGCTGCCGTCGCCGCTCGATCCGCCCACGGGCTGCGTCTTCAACACGCGCTGCCCGCACGCGACGCAGCGCTGCCGCGAGGAGCGGCCGCTGCTGCGCGCGCTCGACGAGCGCCTGGTGGCCTGCCACTACGCGGAGAAATTCCTCGATGGCACGCCGCCGGTCAGCGCCGATGTGCCCTTGTCCCCGCCGTTCGCCGCGCCTCTGGCGGCGAACCCCTAGTTCACTTCCACCGTGTCCCAAGGAGTTGCCATGAAGAAGACCACCCAGCCATCCGTTTTGCGCCGCTCGCCCAGGCTTGGCGCGCTGCTCGCGCCGGCGGCGCTCGCCGTACTCGCACTGGGCGCGAGCGCCGTGTCCGCCAAGACGCTGGTCTATTGCTCGGAGGGCAGTCCCGAGAACTTCTATCCGGGCGTGAACACCACCGGCACCTCGTTCGACGTGACCACGCAGGTGTACAACACCATTGTCGAGTTCGAGCGCGGGACTTCATCTTCATGCTCGAGCGGCAGTGGAAGGAGAGCGACCCCTTCTTCAAGGTCACGAGCCAGAACCACTCCTACTTCAACGACATGGGCATGCCCAAGCTCCTGAAGTCAGTGGACCGCATCGACGACCTGACCGTGAAGATCACGCTCAACCAGGCCGAGGCGCCGTTCCTTGCCAACCTGGCCATGCAGTACGCGGGCATCCAGTCGAAGGAATACGCCATTGCCATGCTGAAGGCCGGCACGCCCGAGAAGGTCGACCAGGACCCGATCGGCACCGGCCCGTTCTACCTCGTGCAATACCAGAAGGACGCCGTCATCCGCTTCAAGGCCTTCCCGCAGTACTGGGGCGGCAAGGCGAAGATCGACGACCTCGTGTTCGCGATCACGCCCGACGCCTCGGTGCGCTGGGCCAAGCTGCAAAAGGGAGAATGCCACGTCATGCCGTATCCGAATCCGGCCGATCTCGACGCGATCCGCAAGGACCCGAACGTGCAGGTGCTCGAGCAGCCCGGCCTCAACGTGGGCTACCTTTCGTACAACACCACCAAGAAGCCCTTCGACGACGTGCGCGTGCGCAAGGCCATCAACATGGCGATCAACAAGAAGGCGATCATCGACGGCGTGTACCTGTCGACCGGCGTGGCCGCGAAGAACCCGATTCCGCCGACCATGTGGTCCTACAACGACGCGGTCAAGGACGATCCCTACGACCCCGAAGCCGCCAAGAAGCTGCTGGCGCAGGCCGGCTTTCCCGATGGCTTCTCGACCGACCTGTGGGCCATGCCGGTGCAGCGGCCCTACAACCCGAATGCCAAGCGCATCGCCGAGCTGATGCAGGCCGACCTTGCCAAGATCAACGTCAAGGCCGAGATCAAGAGCTTCGAGTGGGGCGAATACCGCAAGCGCCTGCAGGCCGGCGAGCACCAGATGGGCATGCTCGGCTGGACCGGCGACAACGGCGACCCCGACAACTTCCTCTACACGCTGCTGGGCTGCGCCTCGGCCAAGTCGGCCAGCGGCAGCAACATCTCCAAGTTCTGCTACCAGCCCTACGAAGACCTCGTGCTCAAGGCCAAGAGCGCGACCAAGCAGGCCGAGCGCGATGCGCTCTACAAGAAGGCGCAAGTCATCTTCAAGGAGCAGGCGCCGTGGTTCACCATCGCGCACGCGGTGCAGCTGAAGCCGGTGCGCAAGGAGGTGGTCGACTTCAAGCTCAGCCCCTTCGGCCGCCACACCTTCTACGGCGTGGACATCAAGTAGCCGATGAACGCACCCGTTGCCATCGTCGCGGCGATGCACGAGGAGCTGGGCGCGCTGCTCGCGCAGATGCCGGACGAGCAGCGCGTGCGCGCCGCGGGCCGCGACTTCTGGGTCGGCCACCTGCACGGCCAGCCGGTGGTGGCCGTGCTGTCGCGCATCGGCAAGGTCGCGGCGGCGGTCACGGCCGCGGTGCTGCTCGAGCGCTTCGGCGTGCGCGCGATCGTGTTCACGGGCGTGGCAGGCGGGCTCGCGCCGGGCGTGGACGTTGGCGACGTGGTGGTCGCCACGCAGCTGCTGCAGCACGACCTCGACGCCTCGCCGATCTTCCCGAAGTACGAAGTGCCGCTCATGGGCCTTTCGCGCTTTGCGGCCGATGCCTCGATCGGCGATGCGCTGGCGGCCGTGGCCGAAGCCGCGCTGCGCGATCCGGTGGCGCTGGTGGGGCAGGCGGCCGCCGACGAATTCGGCCTCCGGTCGCCGAAGGTGCACCGCGGCCTGCTGGTGAGCGGCGATCGCTTCGTCTCGACGGCCGCCGAGAGCGCTGCCTTGCGGCGCAGCCTGCCCGATGCGCTCGCAGTCKAGATGGAAGGCGCGGCGGTGGCGCAGGTGTGCCACGACTACGGCGTGCCGTTCGCGGCCATGCGCACCATCTCGGACCGCGCCGACGATGCCGCGCATGGCGACTTCGCGCGCTTCGTCGCCGAGGTGGCGAGCCGCTACAGCCTGGCCTTGGTCGATGCGTGGCTGGCCACGCTGCCTCCTCGCGGAATGCCGGCCGCTACTTGAGCCAGCCGCGCCGGCGGAAGTACCACATCGGCACCAGCGCGCTTGCCGCCATCAAGGCCAGCGCATATGGATAGCCGAGCGACCAGTCGAGCTCGGGCATCAGCTTGAAGTTCATGCCGTAGATGCTCGCGATCAGCGTGGGCGGCAGCAGCGCCACGCTGGCCACCGAGAAGATCTTGATGGTCTTGTTCTGGTTGATGTTGATGAAACCGACGGTCGCATCCATCAGGAAGTTGATCTTGTCGAACAGGAAGGCCGTGTGGTTGTCCAGTGATTCGATGTCGCGCAGGATCTGCCGCGCCTCCTCGAACTGCTCGGCGTTGAGCATGCGGCTGCGCATCATGAAGCTCACGGCGCGGCGCGTGTCCATCACGTTGCGGCGGATGCGGCCGTTCAAGTCTTCCTGGCGCGCGATGGCACCCAGCACCTCGCCGGCCAGCTCGTCGCTGACGTTGCCTTCGAGCACCTTCTTGCCCGCGATCTCGAGTTCGTCGTAGATGTTCTCGAGCGTGTCGGCCGAGTATTCGGCGTCGGCGTCGAACAGCTTGAGCAGCACTTCCTTGGCGTCTTCGATCAGGCCCGGCGCGCGTCGCGCACGCATGCGCAGCAGCCGGAACACCGGCACGTCCTCGTCGTGGATCGAGAACAGCACGCCGCGGCTGCGAAGCTCGGTGTTGTGCTGGTTCAGGATGAAGGCCACGCGCACCGAGCGCGGGTCTTCGTCGTCGTCGATCAGGAAGTCGGAGCGGATGTGCAGCTCGCCGTTGTCTTCCTCGTAGAAGCGCGCCGACTCCTCGATGTCCTCGTCCATCGCGTCTTCGGGAATCGAGAGGCCGTAGTACTGCTT
>NZ_JBFTPJ010000488.1:0-4397 GCF_056398445.1 Variovorax sp. 01T439_2 | reverse complement strand
GGCCAGCAGCGACTGCCAGTCGCCGTGGTTGCGGCCGTCGGCCAGGTGCAGGTCGCGGCCCGAGGCGCGCGCCTTGTCCGGACTCGACGACAGCGCGCCGGCCACGAGCTCGATCTGCCCGTCGAGCGCCATGGCGTTGCGGTGCACGGCGCCGATGAAGGCGTCGCGGCCGCCGCCGACCATGGCGCAGCGGAGCTTGCGGGGAGGTGTATCGCTCATCAATATCCTCGATGGTCCTGGGTCACTGTCCCCTCTCCCTCCGGGAGAGGGCTAGGGTGAGGGCATCGGCGCTTGCGAGCACATGGCCTCGGCCATCGCCGCTGGCCCTCACCCCAACCCTCTCCCCGAGGGGAGAGGGAGCAAGGCGAACTCAGAACGGCGAGTTCGGGTGGTAGAAGTCCTTGGCGTTTTCCTTGGTGATCAGCACCGAAGGAATGATCGTGGTCGCAGGCAGCTTCTCGCCCTTGAGCCGCGCCTCGGCCGTGAGCTTGATCGCGTCGTAGATGAACTTGGGCGAGTAGCTCACGTCGGCGCCGATGCGCTTGTCCTTGCCGTCCATGATGGTCTTGACCATGCCCTTGGCGCCCGCGCCGCCGAAGATGATCTTGATGTCGTCGCGCTTGGCCTGCTCGATGGCCTTGAGCACGCCCACGGCCATGTCGTCGTCGGCGGCCCAGATGGCGTCGATGTTCTTGAAGCGCGTGAGGTAGTCCTGCGTGACCTTGAAGGCGTCGTCGCGGTTCCAGTTGGCGTACTTGGCGTCGAGCAGCTTGATGTCCGGATAGTTCTTGAGCACCGCGTTGAAGGCATCCATGCGCTCGTTGTCCAGCGTGGTCGCAATGCCGCGCAGCGCCACCACGTTGCCCTTGCCGCCGAGCTGCTTGGCGATGTACTCGGCCGGAATGCGGCCGAAGGCGGTGTTGTCGCCGGCCACGTAGGCGTCCTGCGCGCTGGTATCGGTGAGGCCGCGGTCGACCACGGTCACGTAGGCGCCCTTGGCCTTGACCTGCGCCACCGGCTTGGTCAGCGCGGCCGACTCGAACGGAAACACCACCAGCGCATTGATCTTGGTGACGGTCGACAGGTCTTGCAGCTGGTTCGCCTGCTCGGGCGCGTTGGCCGCGGTCTTGATCGTGATCTTCAGGTCCTTGTGTTCCTTCTCCAGGTCCTTCTTCGCCTGGTTGGCCCAGTAGTTGATGCCGCCCATGAAGCTGTGCGTGGCCGCCGGAATCGAGACGCCGAGGTTCACTTTCTCGGCCGCGAATGCGGGCAGGCTCGAAAGCGCCGCGGCCGCCACGGCCGTGAGTGCGATGCGACGTGTGAAGAAGCTTGTCATGCTGGATGTCTCCTTGTGGTTGATGAGTGATGAAGAGAAGGAACGAAACACGAGCGCACTAGCGGCGCCCTCTTTGCAGGAACGCGACGATGATGATCACGAAGCCCTGCACCGCGGCGTTGAGGTACACGCTGATGATGCTGGTGAGGTTCAGGATGTTGCTGATGACCGAGAGCAGGATGGCGCCCACCACGGTGCCCGTGATGCTGCCCGCGCCGCCCTTGAGCGCGGTGCCGCCGACGATCACCGCGGCAATCGCCTCGAGCTCCCACAAGAGGCCCGTGGTCGGCGATGCGGAGCCCAGGCGCGGCACGTACAGCAGCGTGGCAATGCCCACGCACACGCCCAGCAGCACGTAGGTAAGGATCTTCACGCGGTCCACGTCCACCGCCGCATAGCGCGCGACCTGCTCGTTGGAGCCGATGGCCTGCACATAGCGCCCGTAGGCCGTGCGGTTCAAGATGACGCCGCCGATGATCGCGACGATCACGAACACCCACACCGGCACCGGAATGCCCGCCAGGCTTGCGTAGTACACCGGCGCATAGAGGTCCGACAGGTCGTTGTCGAGCGTGAGCGCGCCGCCGTCGGCAAAGTACGTGAGGTAGGCGCGGAAGATGCCGAGCGTGCCCAGCGTGACGATGAAGGGCTCGATGCGCCCCTTGGTGATCAGGAGCCCGTGCGCCAGGCCGAACAGCGCGCCCAGCACCACCGCGAGCACCGCGCCCATCACCACCGCCATCAATGGCGAGCCCGAGGCCGGACCGGCCCAGTTGATGAACATGATCACGCTGCCGGCAATGAGTGCCGCCATCGAGCCCACCGACAGGTCGATGCCGCCCGAGATGATCACGAAGCACATGCCCACCGCGATGATGCCGATGAAGGCCGTGCGCGTGAGCACGTTCATCGCGTTGTCGACGGTCGCGAAGTCGCTGTTGAGCAGCGTGCCGCCGATGCACAGCAGCACCAGGCCGATGACCGGGCCGAGCCCGTGCAGGTGCTCGGTCCAGCGCGGCTTGCCCTCGCTGCGGTGTTGCGCGGCTTCAGGCTGCGGCATGGGTGTCTGCTGTTCCGGTGGCATGAGCGATGAGCTCCTCTTCAGTCAAGTGGTCGGCGTTGAGCGTGGCAACCAGGCGGCCCGCGCGCATCACCGCGACGCGGTGGCACAGGCCGATGAGTTCCATCAGCTCCGACGAGACGACGATCACCGCGAGCCCTTCGCGGGCGAGTCGCTGGATCAGAAAGTAGATGTCGCGCTTGGCACCGATGTCGACGCCGCGCGTGGGCTCGTCGAGCACCACCACCTTCGGTTTGGGCTGCAGCACCTTGGCGAGCGCGAGCTTCTGCTGGTTGCCGCCCGAGAGCGATGAGGCGCGCACGTCGAGCGAGCCGGTGCGGATGCCGTAGTCCTTCACCGCCTCGGCCAGCGCGCCGCGTTCGGCGTCGGGCTGCAGCCAGGGCTTCGCATAGCGTTCGAGCGCCATCAGCGTCAGGTTCTGGCGCAGGCCGAAGTTCACGTGCAGGCCCTTGCCCTTGCGGTCCTCGCTCAGGTAGGTGAGACCGTGCTTCGCGGCGTCGCGCGGATTGCGCCAGCCCTTGTGGTGCGGCACCGGCCTGCCAAGCATCTCGACCTCGCCGCTCGCGGGCCTGAGGCCCAGCAGGCCTTCGAACAGCTCGGTGCGGCCCGCGCCCACCAGCCCCGCGAAGCCGAGGATCTCGCCGGGGCGCACCTCGAAGCTCGCGTCCTGCGCCCAGCCGGGCACGCTGAAGCTGCGCACGCGCATGGCGGGCGCATCGGCGGCCACCACCAGGTCGCGCGGCGGGTACAGGTCGGCCAGCTCGCGGCCCACCATGAGGTTGGCCATCTGCTGGCGCGTGAGCTCGGGCGTGGGCGCACGCGCCACGAAGCGGCCGTCGCGCATCACGATCACCTCGTCCGTCACCTGCTCCACTTCGTCGAGCTTGTGCGAGATGTAGACGATGGTCACGCCATCGGCGCGCAGCTGCGCAATGAGCTTGAAGAGCCGTTCGGTTTCGCCCGGGGTCAGCGTTGCCGTGGGCTCGTCCATGACCAGCAGGCGCGCGCGGCGTGCAATGGCCTTGGCAATTTCGACGAGCTGCTTCTCGGCCACGATGAGCCTTCGCACCTTGGTGCGCGGATCGACCTGCAGGCCCACAGCGGCAAGAGCTGCCGCAGCGTCGCGCTCCATCGCGGCGTCGTCGAGCAGCCAGCCCTTCTTCTTCTCGTGGCCCAGGAAGATGTTCTGCGCCACGCTCAGGTCTTCGGCAAGGTTGAACTCCTGGTGGATCAGCACGATGCCCAGCGCCTCGGCGTCGCGCGAGCTCGTGAACTGCTGCGGCTGGCCGTTGATGCGCAGCGTGCCGCCGGTGAGCGGCTCGTAGCCCGACAGGATCTTCATCAGCGTGGACTTGCCCGCGCCGTTCTCGCCGAGCAGGCCATACACGCGTCCGGGCGCCAGCGAGAAGCTCACGCCGTGCAGCACCTGCACCGGGCCGAAGGCCTTCACCACGCCGTCGAATTCGACCGCCACGCTTCCCTTGCCTTGTGCTTCTGCGTTTGTCATGGCGCCACTCCGCGGACCTTCAGTGTCTCGTGCATCGCGAGCACGCCGGCACCCACCAGGCCGCCCTGCACGCCCAGCGGCGTGTACTGGATTTCCAGGTGCCGCGTCGAGAGCGCGAGCGAGCGCTGGTACACGCTCTGCCGCACGGCCGCCAGGAACAGCGGCCCGATGCGCGTGATGCCGCCGCCGATGAACACATGCGAGGGATTGAAGAAGTTCACCACCGACGCCAGCATCTGGCCGATGAGGTTGCCGGCGCGCTGGATGATGCCGTTGGCCGCGGTATCGCCGGCGCGGCTCGCCTGGCCCACGTCGATGGCATCGATGCGCCCGTGCACGCGCAGGCACTCGGCCAGCATGGCGCTTTCACCAGCCTCGGCCGCCTGCACCGCCATGCGCGTGATAGCCGGCCCCGCGGCCATGGCCTCGACGCAGCCGACGTTGCCGCAATGGCAGCGCGGCCCGTCCTGGTC
>NZ_JBFTPJ010000487.1:0-6269 GCF_056398445.1 Variovorax sp. 01T439_2 | reverse complement strand
GTCGAGAACTACGCCAAGCTGCTGAACGACCACCGCGTGTTCGCCTTCTTCGGCTGCGTGGGCTCGGGCACCACGGCCGCCGCGGCCAAGCTGCTGCAGCAAAGCGGCGCGCCCAGCGTCGGCGGCTACGGCGTGGGCGACAGCGCGCGCGAACGCGTGGCGGGCTCGGCCTACTTCGTGCGCGCCAGCAACGCACGCGAAGCGCAGGCGCTGGTCGAGCACCTGTCGACCATCGGCGTGAACAAGATCGCGATCGCCCACCTGGACAATCCCGGCGGCGTGGAGGCGGTGAAGCTGATCGAGGCGGCCATGGCCACGAACAAGCAGGCGCCCGCGCTGGTGGTGTCGGTGAAGGGCGACGGCTCGACCTCCGCGGCCGCCGGCAAGATGCTGGCCGACAGCCAGTCCCAGGCCGTGCTGATGTACCTGGCCGGCACCGTGGCCGGCGAGGTGATCAAGGCGACCTATGCGGCCGGCAGCAAGCCGATGTTCTATGGCATGTCGATCGTGCCGGGCGAGGTCACGGCCAAGGTGGTGCAGCTGCAGGCCAGCGGCCTGGCCATCTCGCAGGTCATGCCCTACCCCTGGGGCGAGGTGGAATCCGTCACGCGCGACTACCGCCGGCTGGCCGAGCGCGCGCAGGTGCCGGTGGGCTACGGCAGCTTCGAGGGCTACCTGAACGCGCTGGTGATGATCGAGGCGCTCAAGCGCACCGGCCGCGACCTGACGCGCGCGCGCCTGCATGCAACGCTGCGGGCGTTCAGGCTGCGACTGGCCGGCATGGACATCGACTTCTCGACCGGCGCCAATGCCGGCTCGCGCTTCATCGAGATGGTGCGCGTCACGCCCGAAGGCCGCTTCGTGCGCTGAACGGGCGATGGGGTTCGCCGGGCAGGCGGCGCTCGCGCTCTAATAGCGCCATGTGCCAACTGCTTGGAATGAACTGCAACACGCCCACGGACGTGACCTTCAGCTTTACGGGCTTCGCGCAGYGCGGCGGGCGCACCGACCACCATGCCGACGGCTGGGGCATCGCCTTCTTCGAGGACCGCGGGCTGCGCCACTTCGTCGACCACATGCCCGCGAGCGAGTCGCCGGTGGCCGAGCTGATCCGGCGCTACCCGATCCAGAGCCGCAACGTCATTGCGCACATCCGCAAGGCCACGCAGGGCGCCGTCAACCTGCAGAACTGCCACCCCTTCGTGCGCGAGCTGTGGGGCCGCTACTGGGTGTTCGCCCACAACGGCGACCTGAAAGACTTCCGCCCGCGCCTGCACGGCAACTTCCACCCGGTGGGCAGCACCGACAGCGAGCACGCCTTCTGCTGGATCATGCAGGAGCTGGCCAAGTCGCATGCGGGCGTGCCGAGCATCGAGGAGCTCACGCTCACGCTGCGCGAACTGGCGCCGCAGCTTGCGGGCCACGGCACCTTCAACTTCATGCTGTCGAACGGCCAGGCGCTCTGGGCCCACGCCTCCACGCACCTCTGGTACGTGGAACGGCGCCATCCTTTCGTCACGGCGCAGCTGTCGGACGAAGACCTGGAGATCGACTTCGCAAAGCACACCACGCCGAACGACCGCGTGGCGGTGGTCGTGACCGCGCCGCTCACCACCAACGAAAGCTGGACGGCCTTCGCGCCCGGCGAGCTGCACGTGTTCGTGGACGGGCAGCTGGCGGCGTTCTGAAGCGGCCCCGCACAGCCGCTCGATTGACGACTTTTCCCTGACACTTTTCCGCAACATCGCGGGAAAGTTTCGAAATCATGGGCTTTGTTATCGAATAATAACGGTTCTCATTTGTATTACAGATTGAACCGTTCCATGTCCGCTGCTCCGTTTCTCCGGCTTCGCCCGACCGTGGCCGCCTCGCTGCTGGCCCTTCATGCCGTGGCCGCCCTTGCACAGACCACCGCGGCGCAGCCGGCCGCCTCGCCCTCGCCGTCTTCATCGAACGGCACGCTGGCCACCATCACCGTCGAAGCCAGCGCCGACGCCTCGGCCGAGGGCCTGACCAAGCCCTACGCGGGCGGCCAGGTGGCGCGCGGCGGGCGCGTCGGCATCCTGGGCAACCAGGACATGATGAGCACGCCGTTCTCCGGCACCAGCTACACCCACGAGCTGATCCAGAACCAGCAGGCCAGGAGCGTGGCCGACGTGCTGCAGAACGACCCGACGGTGCGCGTGGCGCGCGGCTTCGGCAACTTCCAGGAGTCGTATTTCATCCGCGGCTTCATCGTCAACTCGGACGACATCGCCTACAACGGCCTTTATGGCCTGCTGCCGCGGCAGTACATCTCGTCCGAGCTGTTCGAGCGCGTGGAAGTGTTCCGCGGTGCGAGCGCGTTCCTGAACGGCGCCACGCCCTCGGGCGGCGGCATCGGCGGCAACATCAACCTGCTGCCCAAGCGCGCGCCGAACGAGCCGCTCACGCAGGTCACGCTGGGCACGGCCAGCGGCTCGCAGGCCTATGCGGCGACCGACATCGCGCGCCGCTTCGGCCCCGACCAGAGCGTGGGCGTGCGCCTGAACGCCGCGCACCGCGACGGCGGCACGGGCGTGGACGGCGAAGGCGTCAAGCTCGACGTGCTCTCGGTGGGCCTGGACTGGCGCAGCCGCGATGCGCGCATCTCGGCCGACATCGGCCACCAGGAGCATCGCCTGCGCAACACGCGGCCCAACGTGACGCTCGGCAGCGGCGTCACGGTGGTGCCCAGGGCGCCCGACAACAGCACGAACTTCGCGCAGCCCTGGACCTATTCCTACGAGCGCGACACCTTCGGCTCGGTGCGCGGCGAGTACGACATCACGCCGGACATCACGGCCTGGGCCGCCGCCGGCGCGCGCAGCAGCTACGAGAACAATTCCCTCGCGGGCCCGACGGTCTCCAACGGCCTCACGGGCGCGGCCACGATGACCCGCTTCGACAACACGCGCGAGGACAAGGTCAAGACGGCCGAGATCGGCGTGCGCGGCAAGCTGCGCACCGGCGGCGTGGGCCATGAATGGGTGCTCGGCTATTCCTACTTCGACCTCGAGAAGAAGAACGCCTACGGCATGGGCCTGGGCGCCGGCGGCACGCTCAACACCGGCATCTACTCTCCGCGCAGCTATTTCCCGCCGGCGCTGACCTACCTGGGCAACGACCTCGCCAACCCCGCGCTCAACGGCACCACCACGCTCAAGAGCCTGGCCATCGGCGACACGCTGTCCTTCATGGACGACCGCCTGCGCCTGACGCTGGGCGCGCGCCGCCAGACGATCGAGACCGCCGACATCGGCTACCGCATCGTGAGCAACGGCCGGCAGACCGCCGCCGGCGGCACCGTCAGCTCGTACGACCAGAGCCGCACCAGCCCGCTGGCGGGCATCGTGTTCAAGGCCAACGACCGGCTGTCGGTCTATGCGAACTACATCGAAGGGCTGGCGCAGGGCGAAACCGCGCCCGCCCAGTCCGGCGGCCAGCCGGTGCTCAATGCCGGCCAGCAGCTGCGCCCCTACGTCTCCAAGCAGAAGGAGGTCGGCATCAAGTACGACGCCGGCCAGATCGGCGGCACCCTCGCCTTCTTCTCCACCGAGAAGCCGCGCGCCTTCGTGCAGGGCAACTACTTCTCCGCGAACGGCAAGGACCGCCACCAGGGCGCCGAGCTCAGCGTCTTCGGCCAGGTCAGCAAGGGCCTGCGGCTGCTGGGCGGCGTGACCTGGCTGGACGCCAAACAGAAGGACACGGGCAGCAGCACCACCGACGGCAAGCGCGTGATCGGTGTGCCCAAGGCGCAGGGCAGCATCGGCGTCGAATGGGACGTGCCGGGCGTGCAGGGCCTCTCGCTCGACGGCCGCGTGGTGGCGAGCGGATCGAGCTACGCCAATGCCGCCAACACGCTGCGCGTGCCGGGCTGGACCCGCGTGGACATCGGCGCGCGCTACGTGACCGAAGTGAGCGGCAAGCTGCTCACCCTGCGCGCGCGCATCGAGAACCTGGCCGACCGCAACTACTGGTCCTCGGTCGGCGGCTATCCCGGCTCCGGCTACCTGGTGCTCGGCGCGCCCCGCACGTTCAACCTCTCGGCCACGCTCGAGTTCTGATGCGCGCCCTTGCAACCGCCGTGCACCGCTGGGCGGGACTGGCGGTGGCCCTGTTCCTCGTCGTCTCGGGGCTGACCGGCGCCGTCATCTCGTGGGACCACGAGATCGACGGCTGGCTCAACCGCAAGCTCTACGACACCGCGAGCCGCGGCCCCTTCAAGGACCAACCAGGTGTTCGTCGACCCGGTGACGGCCGAGGTGCGCGGCCGCCGCGACTCGACCGCGATCTCGCTCAAGCCCGAGACGCTGATGCCCTTCCTGCGCAAGCTCCACTACATGCTGCACGTGCCGGCGATGTGGGGCACCGACCGGCTGGGCTACTGGATCATGGGCACGGTGGCGCTGGTGTGGCTGCTCGACAGCTTCGTTGCGCTGTACCTCACGACGCCGCGCCGGCTGCGCCGGGCGGTGCATCCGGAGCACCGGCCCGCGGGCGCCTGGTGGCAGCGCTGGAAGCCGGCCTGGACGGTGCGCTGGGCCGACGGCGGCTACCGGCTCAACTTCGACCTGCACCGCGCGGGCGGGTTGTGGATCTGGCTGCTGATCATCGTCATTGCCTTCACCTCGTTCTCGCTGAACCTCTACAAGGAGGTGTTCCACCCGATGCTCTCGCTGGTGTCGAAGACCACGCCCGGACCGTCGGCGCTGGTGCCGCTCGCGTCGCTGGGCACGCGCATCGAACCCGCCATCGGCTTTCGCGAGATCGTGGCGCAGGCCGATGCCGAGGCCCGGCGCCGCGGCTGGACCACGCCGCTGGGCGGCGTGTTCTACAACGCGCGCGGCGGCTTCTACAACATCTCGTTTTTCGACCGCGCCTCGCACGACGACAGCGACGGCATGGGTTTGTCGAACCTCTACCTCGACGGGCGCGACGGCCACCTGATCGGCAGCAACCGGCCGTGGCACGGCACGGCGGCCGACGTGTTCGCGCAGCTGCAGCTGCCGCTGCATGGCGGGCGCATCCTCGGGCTGCCGGGGCGCATCCTGATGTCGGCCATGGGCCTTGCGGTGGCGATGCTGTCGATCACCGGCATCGTGATCTGGGCGCGCAAGCTGCGCTCGCGGCGGCTGCAGGACCGGCGCCAGCGCGAACCGGCCGGCGCGGCCCCGGCGCTCAGGCAGGACGCAGGGTTTTCTCCAGCGCGTCGATGAACATCGCCGGCACGTCGAAGCCGGTCTGCTCTGTGATCTCCTGGAAGCAGGTCGGGCTGGTCACGTTGATCTCGGTCACGGAATCGCCGATCACGTCGAGCCCGATCAGGAGCAGGCCGCGCGGCGCGAGGGCGCGGCCCACGGTTTCGGCGATCTCGCGGTTGCGCGGCGTGAGCGGCTGCGCCACGCCCTTGCCGCCGGCCGCCAGGTTGCCGCGCACTTCGGAGCCCTGCGGAATGCGCGCCAGCACGAACGGCGCCGGCTCGCCCGCGATGATCAGGATGCGCTTGTCGCCCTGCACGATGTCGGGCACGAAGCGCTGCACCATGATGGTCTCGGCGCCGTTCTTGTTGAGCGTCTCGACGATGGAGCCGAGGTTCAGCGCGTCCTGCCTGACGCGGAAGATGCCCATGCCGCCCATGCCGTCGAGCGGCTTCAGGATGATGTCGCCGTGCTCGGCATGGAAGTCGCGCACGGCCTGCGCGCTGCGCGTGACCAGCGTGGGCGTGGTGAACTGCGGAAACTCCATGATCGCGAGCTTCTCGGGATGGTCGCGCAGCGCGCGCGGCTTGTTGACCACGTGCGCGCCTTCGCGCTCGGCCTGCTCGAGCAGGTGGGTGGCGTAGATGTACTCGGCGTCGAAGGGCGGGTCCTTGCGCATGAGCACCGCGTCGAAGTCCTTCAGCGCCTTCGATTCGCGGATGTCCTCGCGGTACCAGGCCTTGCTGTCGCCGGTAAGCGTGAGCTGCTGCACGTTGGCCGTGACCAGGCCGCCCGACACCCACTGCAGGTCTTCCGGCAGGCAGGCCGCGATGCGGTACCCGCGGCGCTGGGCCTCGCGCATCATCGAGAAGGTGGTGTCCTTGTAGATCTTGAAGTGATCGAGCGGATCGGCGACGAAGAGGATGTTTTTCATCTGGGAGTCTTTCCGGCGCCGGGTGTGGCCGCCATGTTGCTGCTGTCTGGCGCGATGTTGCCGGAAGCGGCGATGCCCTTGCCGGCGGAGGCCTTTGTGCGCCCGGCCTGCTGCAC